>NZ_JBDPJL010000005.1:0-6409 GCF_041021625.1 Enterobacter sp. MALB-1 | reverse complement strand
CGTCGCCGTCTGTACCGTTATGCCTTCAGCTCGCTGGGGGTGGTTACGCTGTTTTATGTCGTCCTGTTCATTTCTGTACTGTGTGTTGGTATCGGAATGGATATGGTTGGCGCTCCTTACGACCGGAATGATTCCATCCGCTGGCTGTTCCTGCCCTGGAATAACTATGGCGCGGCGTGGATTGTCGGCGGGGTGCTGGCTGGCAAAGTGTTGTCACGTCTGGTGCGGTTTATGTGGGTTGATGCCTGGCTGGGAAGTGAAGATCAGCGAGTTAACGCACAGCTTGCCGCTGGCCGTAAAAAAACCGCGCAACGCAAGGGTGCCCTGACTGACGTCAGGACGCTGGCATTTGGTGAACGGGTACATTTTGACCCGTTGGAGTATTTCGCTCCGGCAAAGGCGCGAGATTCGGTATTTCTGGGGCTTGATGAACAGGGTGAGCCGATTTACATCGCCCGCGATATCTGGAAGAAAACCAACATTCAGATCCTGGGGGTTCCGGGTTCCGGTAAGAGCGTTATGGCAACGAACGCGCTCGTTCAGTGCGCAGCCGGCTATGGTGATGCGGTTGTGTATTTCGATCCGAAAAATGATGAATTTGCGCCGCACGTCTTCCGGGCGCACTGTGACCGTTTCCAGCTGGTCGATCTGCGTAAGGGTAAGCCCGCGCAGATTAACCCGTTCGGCGGAGTCAGCACCTACGATCTTGAAAACCTGCTGATTGCAGGCTTTAACCTGGCAGAAAATAACGACCTTGCTGATTTCCATAAAGTGAATGAGCAGCACGCCGCCAAACTGATTGCACGGCAGTTCCCGGGGGGAGATGCAAACATCAGCAGCATTCTGGCGGCGGCTCACCAGCTCCCGGACGAGCTGAAAAAAGAGGCTAAAGGCTTTATCCGCAAGCTGGAGAACGTTGCAGAACTCAGCGCCCTGCAGACGGCTGGCGGCGTTAACATCGAGGCCGTTCTTAACGGTGGTGGCGTCCTGTATATCGTGGGTTCCACGGAGGACGAGAGCGTCATCCGTCTGCAAAAAATGCTGTTCGCCCGCTGTGTGCAGATTATCAACGGTCGTGAACAGCCGACGCAGGTTGCTCCGGTCAACCTGATGGTGGATGAGATTAAATACCTGCTGTCGAAATATGTCGTTAATGCGCTGGGTACTGTCCGTAGTAAGGGCGCTCATCTGCTGCTTGCGCACCAGTCTCTGGGGGATTTCGGTCAGTGTGGCGCCGATCTGAACCCGGATTTTGTGCGAACCGGTATCACGGACAATACCCCGATTCGCTGGTTTTACCGTGCCAGTAACTTCGAGTCGGCAGAGTGGGCCAGCCAGCAGACAGGGGAAATCCTTGTCGATACCGAGCGCCGGAAGGTATCGAGCGAACGCGGCAACGTTGAGCTGGTCGGGCATGATGTGCAGCTCCAGCAGGATAAGCGCTACCTGTTCGATACCAACATGATTCAGCACATGCCGGATGGTTTCGCCGTTCTGACGGGGCTGGGAACGGCAAAACAGGCTTTCACACATCACATTGCCGTGAACCCCGCCCCCATCGCATTAAGCGAGGCGGTTGCACTGGTAAAACACGACCCGATCGCCGCACTCTATGATGACGTTCCAGACGCCCCAGAATTCGACCTGAGCGATTATGATGCGATGGGTATGCAATGGGGTGTTGATGCCGGAGAAAAGCCCGCAGAGGCGCATACAGGCGAGAATAAGCCCGCTTCCGGCACCGTTCAGGAGAAAAAAACAAGTTCATTTGAGGAGCTGTACTGATGTCTGCTGCTGTTGATTACCGAACGGACTACAAGAAACGCATGGCGCGGAACGAGGAGAAGATCGATATCGTGCTGCGCTTCCTGCGCGACGAATACTGCACCACTGCGGAGATGGTCGCGCAGCTGCTTGGCGTGGAGGCTATACAGCCTGTTTATCGATTCCTCAACAAGATGACCGACAAAGGTTATTTGCGGCATCACAATTTCATGATTGAAGGGCGCAGCGTGCGCCTGTGGGGGCTGACGCCGCACGGCGTTGCGTTCTCCTTTGCGGATGATGAGCCGTTAGAAGATTTAACCGCGTTTCAGCCGTCATCGGTCGCGGTCAGCACGCTGGCGCACAAACTGGATATTCAGCGAACCCGGCTGCGCATGGAGGCCAGGGGCGCAACGAACTGGCGCTACATGAATGCCCTGAAGAGTAATGGCCTGAAGCAGCCTGACGCGCTGGCTACGGTGGACGGGAAAACGTTGGCATTCGAGATCGAGCGCACCGTGAAAAGCCGCAAGCGGTACAAAGAGATCGTGTCGAACTACCTGTTTAACCGCAAAGCGCACGGAATTGATGAAATCTGGTACATCTGCCCGGATGCGCGTTCGCGTCTGCGGGTGGAAAAGGCCATCACGGGCGTGGATGAAATCGTCCATCCGACGACCGGAGAAGCCCGGAAAACTGCAACCCTCGACCCGGCGCGGCTTTTTGCGCCATTTAAGTTCAAAACACTGGAGGAACTTTGATGTTCAGGAAAAAGAGAGAGTTTATAGACGGGCAGGAATACGCAGTAATCACGCGCTATTACCTGCGGATCGGTCGCCGTGATGTGTCCGTCAGAAAGCTGGCATATCTGGCGCTTTTTGTGGCGCTACTGGTTCTTTTTGTCGCTAATAAGCCAGAAATATTATTACCCGTTACGCAATAAGGTGCTTTTTGTGGTGTCTTTAAAGGTGCTATAATGGGTTTTGTTTGATTGATGAGAGGATAATTTATGACGTATCAGATTCTCACCAGCACCGCGGCAAGCATTACCGATTTGAAGCGTAACCCTATGGGAACTGTCGCAGAGGGCGAAGGGAATGCGGTTGCGATTCTGAACCGTAATGAACCCGCGTTCTACTGCGTACCGCCAGAGCTTTACGCCTATTATCGCGAGCTGGCGGAAGATGCCGAACTAAACGCTATTGCAGATGAACGCATGAAAAACCCGGACGTCGTGAGCGTGTCTCTCGATGACCTATAAACTCGACTTTGATCGCCGGGCGCTCAAGGAGTGGAAGAAACTGGGGCATCCAGTCCGGGAACAGTTCAAGAAAAAGCTCGCTGAACGGCTGGAAAATCCCCACGTTCCGGCGTCGCGTCTGAGCGGGAGAACTAACCGCTACAAAATCAAACTGAAATCATCGGGCTATCGGCTCGTGTATGAGGTTTGCGACGACCGGATTGTGTTGCTTGTGATTGCTGTAGGAAAGCGTTCCGGGGATGACGTTTACGACCAGGCAAACAGCCGACAATGATTTAAGCAGTAAATAACCTGACGCGGCCTGCCGGAGCTTGGACCCTCCGACTGACCGCTAACCACAACCAAAACTGAGGATTTTGATCATGGCTAACGTTAGTCTAACCGATGCTTTACCCCGTTTTCATGCTGATGTTATGCAGCAGATGCTTTTAAACCTGGCGAATCTTCCGCTGACAGCGGCGGTAAGGCTGGGTATATCGCGGGATTTCATCGCCGCTATTCAGCGTATGAACGTCGGAGAACTACGGGAGTTTGCTGTTTATTACGCCCAGTACCATCTGACAATGCAGGTCGATCTTGCGGAGCTGCACGAGCTGATTGATCGAAAAGACTCTGAACGCGCATTTATCCAGGAGCTTTTGGGGGCTGGTGCGAGCAGGCCGCAACTCGTTAAGTGGTTTGGTCTTTCGGAAACGGATATCAGCCGTTTGCGGTATCGCTACAACCTCCCACACAAGGGAGGTGACTGTTACGTTATTCCCCCCTCCGAACGTGCAAAGGTCAAAGAAATCTATCAGGAACATCTCAGCCGCTGGAATGATGATGCACACGCAGAAGCCAGGGCGATGCTCAGTACATCGCGCACTACGGGCTACAGCATTCCACAGGTAACGCGTGTTATTGAGAACCGGCTTTAAATTTCTGTCCCCCTCTGCTGAGGGGGAACTTCCCGCAAGGACGTTACATGCGAACTTTAAAAATCTTTCTTCTGGCGTTGTTTTTCCTGCCTCTTTCAGCTCTGGCCACGCCCGACGCATCGGATGCCAGCGATCCTAATTCACTGATGGTCGAGGCGCTGGAGGCTCCGCTTCGCTCGATAGATGCGGCTATAAAAAGCATTGAGAACGGCGACTCTCCAATGCTGGCAGCCCAGCAGTTAGGGCAACAGGCGCTTATGGCCTGGCAGGCACTGCAAACCTTTCAGGCCATACAGGGAAACACATGGCAGGCTAAAGTCATGAAGCCGATTTACTTTGTGACCGGGGCTTTTCTGCTGTTCGTGGGCTACACGCTGGGGGTTCTGATGCCCTTTGTGCCGCTGATCGCTTTTATTGGCGGGGCGCTTTTCTGGTTTGTGTATGTTGTGACTGGCACCACGATGGCCTCGTTCTTTGCTCTTGCCTGTATTGGCGGCGATGCATTGCGCCGCCGGGCTTACATCGAGCAGCTTATCAGCTGTATGGCTGACGTTATTCTGCGTCCCTCTCTGATGGTTATCGGGTTCACGGCTGCGGGTATGATAGCCAGCGGGCTGCTGCATCTGGTCTTTCTGTTTGCGTTCCCGTTCATCCTCGATATTTTGCCTGTGTCTTTCCTGGGGATTCTGGGCAAGCTGGTCGCCCTGATGATACTGGCGCGTATATGTGTCGGGGTGGTTATATCGGCATTCACGCTGGTTATCGCGCTGCCGGATATGGCGATCAATTTTATGGGGGTGGCATCAAAAAGAGTGCGGGTTTTATGGCGGGTGTAAAAGGATCTGCTTGTGATCCTTTGATCCGAAAGGTAATCTCCAGCCCTGTAAACAAAAAAACCACCGCTACCAACGGTGGTTCGTTTGCCGGGATTCAAAGCTACCAACAATGAATTCCGAAGGTAACTGGCTAAAGCAGAGCGCAGATACCGAGGTAACTGTCAACGGGGGGTTAGACAAGTTACCAAAACTGTCCTTCCAGTGTAGCCGCAGTCAGGCCACCACTTCAAGAACTCTGTAGCACCGCCTACACATTGCCGCTCTGCTAACCCAATTACCAATGGCTGCTGCCAGTGGCGTTTTTACGTGTCTTTCCGGGTTGGACTCAAGACGATAGTTACCGGAACAGGCGCAGCAGTCGGGCTGAACGGGGGGTTCTTGCACACAGCCCAGCTTGGAGCGAACGACCTACATCGAGCCGAGATACCACAGAGTGAGCTATGAGAAAGCGCCACTCTTCCCGAAGGGAGAAAGGCGGAAAGGTATCCGGTAAGCGACACGGTCGGAACAGGAGAGCGCAAGAGGGAGCCATCAGGGGGAAACGCCTGGTATCTTTATAGTCCTGTCGGGTTTCGTCACCACTGACTTGAAGCGTCCATTTTTGTGATGCTCGTCAGGGGGGCGGAGCCTATGGAAAAACGCAGCGCGCATCCTTTAGCTTTCGGGCGTCCGTTGCTCCTTTTGATCTCCGGTTCCTTTGCGCTTCCTCGACCTGACAGATTCGCCAGTGCTTCGCAATGGCTCCCTAATCAGGTCTTGCGGCGAGCGCTACATACGTTCATGTTATTAGTTTTAACATCAGTTTCTTGATTAACCTCATTGACTCTCCCACTTCTGTCACCTACCTTTCGCCCTTGTCAGGGCGATAAACCCGCCGCGCTAGGGCGCGTCAGGTTTCAGGGGTAAACCCTTTCGTAAAGCGGGCTGGACGCCCTCTTCTCTCAAGCGTTTACCCCTCTTTCTGGCTTAGGTCGGCTGGACGCCGCCCACACCAGAAATTCACCCGGCCCCCGTCAGGCTCACGCCTGACCAACCCAAAAAATCCGCTCCTGAACGTCGCGTCTTTCTTGGGTTGGTCAGGCGGCGCTAAAGCTTGCCCTGACGGGGGCCGAGACACCAGAAACCACCACTCTGGGGAGTGGCGCTTTCTTCTCACACGCTGGGGCGTGTTCGTTGTCTCTCCGGTGCTGCGCATTTCACGCTGGGGCGTGAAGTTGCTGGCATTTATGACGAAGCTGAACGCAATCGTCATAAACATGAACGAGCCATTCAACGCTGGGGCGTTGCCTGACTCTCATCCAGCTGGGGCTGGATGTCATGCCGACTGCATCGTCTGTTATTTTCGGGAAAGGGTTATGCACGATTTCAATCTGATTGAGCGGTGGTATCTCAACTTCACCTCTGACTATCTGTTCCCGCTGGCGGGTCTGGTTTATCACGAGTGGTACAAGCTGTTTGTTTTATTCATGTTCGTTGCGTTCTGGCATCAGCTGGGGCGGGTGGTCTTTCAAAACCTGAGCTATGTTGGCCTATCAAAGGCGGTGCTTGATGCTGCCCGTAAGAGTTCCGAAACAGGTATTTCTTACTCGCAGGAGAGCAAGCTGGACAGCCCGCCGAGGGTTATTCTCGCG
>NZ_JBDPJL010000004.1:0-39347 GCF_041021625.1 Enterobacter sp. MALB-1 | reverse complement strand
TCTGAAAGCCGGTGGTGCTTATGACGTTACGCTGTCCAATCTTTCTCAGATTCAGCAGCAGCATTCGATGATCGCGTCAACGGCGGGCTGGCTTTCGCTCTCAATTCCCTTTATCGCTTATGGCATGGTGAAGGGGCTGGGCGGTGTTGTGTCGCAGGCGGGCAGCTATCTCAGCAATATGACGCAGGGCGTTGCCTCTCAGGCATCCTCTCAGGCCGTAGATGGCACATATGCGTTTAACAATATGCAGACGGATAATGTTCAGGGCTTTAAATGGGATACGAACAGCAGCTATGCATCCGGGCGAACCGATCAGCAACTGGCGAATGGCTCTATGCAGGGAACGACGGCTGACGGAACGACGATAGTTAATAGCACGACAGGCACATCTAAATTACCGATGGATTTAAATTTTGGCCGCGCAATGAGTTCTTCCGCACAGAGGCTGGCAAGAGAAAGCCAGGTGCAGGCCGAAACATCGCTGCATGGTTTCAATCATGCGGTGAACAGCGCTTACAATAAGGCACAGCAGTTTTCTCAGCAGTCTGGTAACAGCAACACAATGAACACCAGCACGGATGATTCGCAAACGGCGCAGGCGACCAAAGGGGTTGGCTCGATGATCTCTGCGGCGAAAGACTACGCCAAACGCCACGGTATCAGTGAACAGCAGGCATGGGCTGAAATGGAGACTAAATCCAGGAACCTTGAAGCTTATGCATCTACTTCTGCATCCGCTGGATTCAAACCATTGGGAATTGGTGTGAGTGTTGAAGGCGGCGTTAAAGGCAATGTGAGTACTGGTAGTCAAAGTTCCGCTGATCAACGACAGACAGGAAGTACAGACCACTCCAGTAGTGAAGATGCTAAAAACGTACGTGATTTCCGTGAAGGAAAACAGATACTTCAGAGTTATCGCGTTTCGCATTCTGCGGTTCGTAACGATAACAATTCTGCCTCGCAACTTGAACAGATTGGCACAACACTGAGTGTTGCTGACAGCCAGTACCAGCAATATACCAGCAGTGTGAGCCGCAGCCATGAGTACAGTAAAGTGGCGTCAATGTCGGAAAGCGAAACGGCACAGCAAACCAGCAATCTCTCTCAGGAGTTTGTGGGTTATGTTCAGCAAAAAGCGCCGGGGGATGCCAGCCGTATTCTTACTAATACCGCTGATGAAAATGTGCGTCACGAACGTGAAGCACTGGCAGATAGCTTTGTGGAAGAAAAGCTGCGGTCGCGGATTGAGGGTGATTTCAACAGCAATAGCGCCTCACTGGCGAACGGTATGTCGGACGTTAAGCCATCAAATGGAAACTCTGCCGGAACGGTTAATTCAGGCCAGCAGGAGATCGAACGCAGGGCGCAATCCGCAGGCATTAAAGGGAATATAACGCAGAGCGTTGATGATTCCCTGACGAGAAACCAGGGCGTTATTAAACAGACCGGCGCAAATATTGAGCAAGGTCACAGCGATATTCAGCAAGAAAGCGATAGGCTAAAGAATGAACATGGAAAGGCTGATGGTAAGTTTGTTGATAGCTATAATAGATCGGTAAGCCATCAGGCCAATCAATCGGTTGAGAATCCGGGTGACCTTGCAAATAACGCAAAGAGGATGAAAAATGAAATGGATAAAGAAGGAAAGTAAAACAATCTGGTGGATGCCAGTAATATTTGTTTCGTTGTACGTAATAGGCTTTGTAGGTTCTGAAAGTATATTATCATTTTATATCATTTCGCTGGTTATTTTCTTGGGCGCGGGAATGTTTTGCAGTGTAGTACATTTGTTATTACTGCCTAAACATCGAATCATTCATTTGTTTTTGATGATTAGTTGTGTTCCTTCAAGTATGTTTTGGATAAATTTAAAAAACACAGATTACTCATGCTATTTCATCGCTCTTTACAGCTTGCTAGGAATGTTATTTGTATCTTTCTTATTGTTGTTCGCGTGGAATAATTATCGGAAAGAAGATGTTAACTTGATGAAAAAAGGTATAGCTCCTGATTGGATCATCAAGTTAACAGTACAAAACATAATAAAAAATGAAGTGAAGAATCGCTTTAAGGGTAAGGTTTCTTATCCTGTTGCATCCAGAATGGCTACCGGAGTTCTTGCTGAAACTTTATCTTCTGGGCGTTCAGATTTATTTTCTGATAATCTGATTTCTACGGCAATGAGTATTGCTGAACATCATATAACGTCTTTTGAAACGGGAGGGCATTCCGTACCGACTTCCCATTCTAATGAGTTCAATCCAGCAACGGGTCTGGCTATGACCAGTGATTATTTTGATGCCGGAGGTGATGTTTATGGAAGTTCTTTAAATCATGATAGTCACTTTTCGAACGATACTAGTATATCTAGTAGCCTTGATAGTAATTCAATAGATCATGGCAGTTCATTCAATAATGGATTCGATGACAACCGATTCTGAAGCACCAATATTTTATTACCCGCTCTAAATCATCATTTGTCATTAATACAGTTATAGCAGATGGTGAGCAACTACTAATTATCTAGCTAGCGCAGTCCTTCCGGCTGCGCTTTTCCTGTGGAATAAATCTATGCGACTCATTAAATCACTGATACTGGTGGCGGTCTGCCTGTGCTCAATGAATGCCAGCGCGTTCTGTTTCGTGCAAGCAGGAGAACGCTACCACCTTGACCCGATGCTGCTTGAAGCGATTGCCATGCAGGAAAGTAGCCTCAATCCGCGGATTACTAATGATAACGGCCCGCGACTTGGTAAAGACTATGGCCTGATGCAGATAAACAGCAGACATATTCCTGAACTGGTCAGAATGGGGGTTATCCGCTCCCCGCAGGACTTACTGAATGACCCGTGCCTGAATGTGCAGATAGGTGCATGGATACTCGCAAAGCATTTACGGACGTGCGGTGTTAACTGGCACTGTCTGGGTTCATACAACGCCGGTTTCTCCGATAAGAATGCCGGTAAGCGTGAACATTACGCCAACCTTATTTATAACCTCTACGTCCGCGTTAATCGCTCGCAAAAAATAACAGGGTAATTCCTCTCGCCGGAGAAAAAAGATGAGTCTTAAAGGCCGTGATATTACGCAGGGCGGCCAGGTCACGTTTATGCGTTTCCGGATGTTCCTGCAAGTTAATAATATACTGTTCTATTATGTATTTCTGGGCTGGCTGGGGCTTTTGGGTTTTATTATTTATATTCGCCTCAACACTCAAACCTTTCTTAATGGTCTGGTCTACTGGTGGAGTCATACATTAATACCGTTTGGCTCTATTATCAGAAAGCCGCCCGTTTACCCAGTGAGGTATTACGGGAATACCCTTTATTATACCTACGATAAAATCCTCACCGATAAGTACACCGTATGGTGTGGTATCACGCTGCGAAATGAACTCATTCTTTCCGGCCTTTTTGCGTCGATAATAACGTTTATCGTGGTTATCGGTATTTTCTGGTACATCGGGCGGGTCGGTAAAAAGGCCAGTGATGATGAAGTTACCGGTGGCCGTATCCTGGAAGATAACCCCAAAGTTGTTGCCCGCCTTATGCGCAGGCGGGGAACAGCTTCACATATCGTGATTGACGGCCTGCCGATAGTTAAAGACTCAGAAATACAGAATTTCGCCATGCACGGTACGGTCGGTACGGGTAAATCCACGCTGATGCGGAAAAAACTACTTCGGTTACGTGAGGCCGGTGTTCCCGTCATTATTTATGACAAAGGGAATACCTTTGTAGAGGAATTTTTCGACGAATCCATCGACACCCTTCTTAACCCGATGGACAGGCGCTGTGCCAACTGGGATATGTGGGCTGAATGCCCGACCCTGCCCGATCTGGAAGCTGTCACCGAAACGCTTATTCCTATGGGAAACAGCGGCGATCCCTTCTGGCAGGGTTCGGCCAGAACGATTTTTGCTGAAGGTGCGGAGCAGATGCGCAGTGATAAGAAGCGGACGTATAACAGCTTCCTGCGTACCCTGCTGGCGATCAAGCTCGACAAGCTGCGTGATTTTCTGGCCGGAACGCCTGCTTCCACATTGGTTGACGGCAGCATTGAGAAAACCGCCATCTCGATTCGAAGCGTTCTCACCAACTATGTGAAGTCGCTGCGCTATTTGCAGGGTATCGACCGCGAGGGCAAAAAGCCGTTTACCATCCGTGAATGGATGCAGGGCAACAGCGATAAAAAGCGCAGCGGCTGGCTGTTTATCACGTCCAACCAGCGTCACCATGAATCGCTGAAGCCGCTGATATCAATGTGGCTGGGGATTGCTTCCGGCCATCTTCTGTCTCTGCACGAGAACCGCTACCGGCGTGTCTGGTTCTTCTACGACGAACTGCCTTCCCTGCATAAGCTGCCTAATCTGCCCTACATCATTGCGGAGGCCCGCAAATATGGCGGCTGCTTCGTGCTGGGTTTCCAGTCCTATGCGCAGCTTGAAGAAACTTATGGCCCCAAATTTGCCGCTGCCATCTATGACCTGCTGAATACCAAATTCTTCTTCCGCTCACCCAGCGCGGCCATCGCGAAATTTGTTGAAGAAGATATCGGTCAGACCGTCCGCAAGCGTTTCTCTGAACAGACCAGCTTTGGTACGGATGAGGTGCGTGACGGCATCAGCTATGGCAAAGACGAAGAACGGGTATCGATAGTCAGCTATTCAGACGTTCAGGGACTGGAAGACCTTCAGTGCTTCGTCACGCTGCCCGGCAAATATCCCGTTGTTCGCCTCACCCTGAAATACCAGCCCCTGCCGAAAGTCGCGGAGGGCATTCTGGAGCGCGACGTGAAAACGTCTCTCGACCCTGAAATTGAACAGGAAATCAGTCAGCAGGAAAGCAGCGAACGTCAGGCTGCGAGAAAATTGTTCATCCCTTCCGACACTCAGGTGAAAACCGATCCGGCACCGGCTGGCAACTCCGTAAGCGTGCCGCCTGCTCCGGCTGTCGCCGGGCCAGATTCATCTTCGACCGGCACGTCTGGTGAAAAAGCTGACGTGACGGATAAACCCGTCCGTGGCGGTGGCCGTGAGAACGAAATACCTCATGGCATCAGCACGGATGGCGAGGTTATCGATATGGAGGCGTATGAAGCCTGGCAGCAGGAGATGCAGCACGGCACCCGTGATGAGGTACGCCGTGAGGAGGTGAATATCAATCACCACCCGTCACATGAAATTGATATGGAGTTGTGATGCTTTCAGTTGAACCGATTCATGGCGATGCCAAATATTATGGCGGTGAAGCCAACTTTGAGACGCTGGAAAATGCCGATGGTCACTGGCTGGGGAAAGGTGCGGCCATGCTGGGACTGGAGGGAACAGTCGTCCCGGAAGTTTTTGATGAAATGCTCCGGGGGCATCTGCCCGATGGCACGGTGATTTCCCGCCAGATTGCGGGTAATGAAACAAATCGTCCGGGCATGGATCTGACCTTTGGTGCGCCAAAAAGTCTTTCCATCCTCGCACTGCTGGGCGGTGATACCCGGCTGATTGATGCACATAATGAGGCGGTCAGGCTGGCGATGCTGGAAGTGGAGAAAAGCGTCAATACCCGCCTGACCCGTGACGGTGTCACCACTACGGTGACGACCGGTAATATGGTTGCCGCACTCTATACGCATGATACGAACCGTGAAGGTGAAATGCACCTCCACTCGCACGGCCTGCTGTTCAATGTCACCCGCGCTGATGATGATAAGTGGCACGCGCTGGGGAGTGATACCCGCCAGCGCAGCGGTATTCGTGAGCAGGTTTACGATCTGAAACTCGCTTACGGGCAGTTTTACCGTGAGTATTTGCGCCCGATGGTGGAAGACTGTGGTTACACGGCGGTCAGAAGCGGGCCGCACGGCATGTACGAACTGGCCGAAGTGCCACGGGAGGTTATCAATGCCTTTTCTCAGCGAACCGCGCAGATTGATGATGCCGTAGGGCGTGATGCCAGTCCCCGTTCCCGCTCGGTCGCGGCGCTGGATACCCGTAAAAACAAAGAGTTCGTCGAGGGGGAAGCGAGACGTGAGCAGTGGGATAAGGTGCTGTCGGACTACGACTTTGATCCGGATAAGACGATCCAGGCTGCCCGTGAACGCAGCCGGTCGCAGGCAGCAGAACGCGGCGAAGCGGAAGCGGGTTCTCCGGCCAGCGTGACACTCACGGCTGAACCTGCACTGAAAGAAGCCATCACACAGGCGCTGTCGTCTCTCAGTGATAAAAAAGCGCAGTTTGCCTACAGCGAAGTCCTGACCGCCGTTGTGTCACTATTGCCAGCGGAAAAGGATATGGTGCAGCGGGCCAGAACGGGCATCGATACCGCCATTGAGCAGGGCCGTCTTATTGCCCTGGATAAGGATAAGGGCATTTTCACGTCTGATATCCATGTGCTCGATGAACTGACGGTTCGCCAGTTTGCGCGGGAGCATATGGATTCCGGTCGCGCCATTGTCACCGGCGAAGCCCTGCTGAACGGGACGCTTGCCGCCGCTACCGGGGTGTATGCTGAACTGGCTGAAACCCGCGATCCGCTTGCGATAGTCTATGGCCGTGGGGGCGCAGCGGTACAGCGCGAACGAACAGAACGGCTTGCCGGACTGGCGGTATCACAGGGACGACAGGTTATGGTGCTGGCCGCCGACCGGAAAAGTGAAGCCTTTCTGGGAGAGAGTGAAACCCTGTCCGGGCTGATTGCCGGGCGTGGCGCACTGAAAGCCGATCTGCCGCTGACCGCTCATACCACCATCATTGTTGCAGAGGCCGAAACGCTGGGGCTGAAGGACAGCGTATTCCTGATGGAAAAAGCGCGGGAAAGCGGTGCGCAGATCCTGCTGATGGACAGCGGTAAACGGCAGGGAACAGGCAGCGTCCTTTCGGTTCTCCAGGAAGAAGGTGCCGCCCACTATCGTTTCAATGACGCACCCGTGCCGGTGGCACAGCTTACGTCTGAAGCGGATAAAAAGGTTCGCTACAGCCATCTTGCCGCAGAGTATGCCCGTGATGTTATCGGTGGGAACAGTGTCGTTGCACAGGTTGCCGGTGAGCGTGAGCAACAGGTACTGACGGGGTATATTCGTGATGCGCTACGTGAGCAGGGGCGTATCACCGGCGATGATATCCGGATTGAAACATTGTCACCGGTCTGGCTCGACGGTAAGAACCGGAAAAGCCGCGATACCTACCGCGAAGGTATGGTTATGGAGCGCTGGAATGCTGACGAAAAGAACATGGAGCGCTGGCGTATTGATCGTGTCGGTGCTGAAACCAACGTTCTCCGCCTTGTGAATGAGGCCGGGGAGCAGCAGCATCAAAAAATCAGTCAGGTCGATCCCTCATGGAGTCTCTTTAAGCCCCGGACGCTGGAGGTGGCCCCCGGCGATCAGCTGCGGGTAATCGGGCGTGAGGCAAAGGGAAAACTGAAGGCGCAGGATGTGGTCAGCGTAGTCAGCGCCGGTGATGGCGTGCTTGCCCTGGAAAAAGACGGGAAAGTGATCCAGACCGATACCACGCGCGCCCTGAAGCTCGAACACCGTTATGTTGAATATCCGGGTAAATCGATTGCAACGGAAGGTAAGGTGCTGGCCGCACTCAGCGGACGTGAGATGCGCGATGATATGTTCAATGCCCTGACCCGCAGCGGCAGTGATATCCGGATATTTACCGCTATGGATGCTGAACGGGGCGAGGCAAAACTTGCCCGCAGCCCTGCTGTGCGGGTGATAAGTGCTCAGGTGGAAGCGGCCACCGGCGCGAAAGGGGTTGATGCCGCACTGGATGCCGCAAGAGAACTGCCACGCACCCCGGCGGCTCAGGCCGTGTATCTGGCTCTCAGTCAGGTGCAGCATGAAAAAACAGCGTTCCTGGCCCCGGAACTGCTCAGTGCCGCGCTCAGTATTAATTCAGCGGTCAGCATTCCGGCTATCCAGTCTGAGATTAACCGCCAGGTAAAGGACGGTGAGCTTATCCGGCTGGAAGCCGGGCTGATGCTGCCAAAATCCACCTTTGAAACGGAAAAGGCCATTCTGCGCCATATCGCTGAAGGGAAAGGCAGCGTCACGCCGCTGATGGCGTCGGTGCCTGAACAGCATCTTACGGGGCTGACGGCAGGGCAGCAGGCCGCCACGCGCATGGTGCTGGAAAGCGCCGACCGCTTTACGGCGGTGCAGGGCTATGCCGGTGTGGGTAAAACCACGCAGTTTAAAGCCATGCTGGCGGCAATGGAGACATTGCCGGAAGACCTGCGACCGGAGGTGGTGGGGCTGGCTCCGACTCACCGTGCCGTAGAAGAAATGAAAAGCGTGGGCGTCCGGGCGCAGACGCTGGAATCCTTTATCTGGGAAGACAGACAGGCCCGGATGAACGGTGAGAAACCGGACTACAGCAACACCCTGTTCCTGATTGATGAGGCGTCAATGATTGGCAACCGGGCGATGAGTGAAGCTTACCAGGCCATCACCACCGGCAGCGGGCGGGCCATCACCAGCGGGGATGATGCTCAGTTGCGGGCCATCGAGCCGGGGCAGCCGTTCCGGCTGATGCAGCAGCGCAGCGCCGTTGATACCGCCATTATGAAGGAGATTGTGCGCCAGACGCCGGAACTTCGGGAAGTGGTGTATGCCATGATTGAAGGACAACATGCACTCGCACTGGAGAAGGCTGAAGGCGTATCGCCGGATGTGGTGCCGAGGGAAAGCGGGGCATTTATGCCAGCATCTTCTGTTGAGCAGGTAAGCCCGGATAAAGAACAGGCGAAGGCGTTACGTGAAGCCGGGATGCCCGCCAGCGTGACGGAGGCGATAGCGGCTGACTTTGCGGGTCGGACATCTGAGGCTCGTGATAATACGCTGACGGTGGCGCATCTCAATGCAGACAGGCAGAAAATAAACAGCCTGATTCACGATAATCTGAACGGAGCGGGAGTAACCAGAAACGAGCATGAGATTACCATTCTTGACCCGGTTCGCGTCCGTCACAATGAGCTTCGGAGCCTGACGGGATGGGCCGAACTGACGGGAAAAGTTGCACTGATTAACCGGGAATACTGGACGGTCGGCAGCACCGACCGGCAAAGCGGGCTGGTGACGCTTACCGGGCATGACGGGCGGGAGAAAATCCTGTCACCGTTCGAGAACAGTACTGAGGATGCACAGATTTATCAGCCCAGGGTTATCAGCGTCAGCGAGGGCGACAGAATGCGGTTTACCCGTTCTGATGCCGAGCGCGGTTATACCGGAAACAGCTTCTGGAACGTGGAGCAGATCGACGGACAGAGCATGACGCTTCGCAGCCAGGATGGTCAGCTTACCCGCCGCCTTGACCTGAATGACCCGGCAGACAGGCATACCGATCTGGGGTATGCCGTCACAGCCTACGGTGCACAAGGGGCCAGTGCCCGCTTTGTCATTACGCTTGAAGGGACTGAAGGAGGGCGAAAACGAATGGCAACAAAGGAAAGTGGTTACGTTACGTTGTCCCGTACAAAAGAGCATGTTCAGGTTTACACCGATGACAGAGCCGGATGGCTGGCTGAACTCAGTAAAAACAAGGGGGATCGTACCGCCCATGATTATCTGATGGCGGGCGAGGATCGGGCGGGCAGGACGGCAGAGGGGATTCTGTCCTGGGCCTCCCCTCTTGCCGATGTTGCCGCAGGCCGGGCGTTGCTGAAAAACTACGGGCTGGCTGAAGGTGAATCACAGGGCCTGTTTGTGCCGGGCGTCAGGCGGCATCCGGAGCCGGGGCTGGCATTCGCGCTGTGGGACAGCAACGGCAACCGTTCAGGCGTGGTTATTCTGACGATAAATGCGGATGAGCGTAACGGCGTGTCCTTACCCGGTGATTTCAGGGTCATTGGCAGCAGTGATGCGAGGTTTGCGGGGATTCAGCAGAGCCGGAACGGGGAAAACCGCATAGCGGAGAGCCTGCCTGAAGGGTTGCAACTTGCACAGCAGCATCCCGACAGCGGCGTGATCGTCAGGATGGAGGGCGAGGGTTTACCGCTCAATATCAGCCGCATCACCGGCGCAGATCAGGTAGTCGATGACAGCCTGACCTCGCAGTTTGCCCGCAATGTGGCAGAAAAACCGGAAGACCCCCTTCCCTTCATTCCGGAGCCGAAGGAGAACGCTGAACAGGAGGCTGAACGGCTTGCCCGCGAAGCCCTGGAAAAACAGGGTAAAGGTGAGAAGGATATTCGCCTGGAAGAGGTACTCGCCGCCATAAGCGAGCCGGAGGATGATATCCATACCGGGCTGCTGGCCGGTAAGCTGAAAGAGGAGGAATACCCGCTTACCAGGCGCGATATTGCGGCGGCGCTGGGCGAGAAATCGCCGGAGAAAGAGCCTGAAGCAGAGAGTCAGCCCGATCAGTCGCTTCATCTGAAGCAGATCGAGCGGGACATTGTGAAAGAAAAATCTTTCGAGGACTGACGCCGGTTACTATCAAAGGACGCAGCCTAATGGTTATATAAAGTTGAATGCATATAACCTTTAGGCTTATTGCCAAAAATTAACGAATCCTTGCGGTCACCCACTATGCCTTTTCCGGCAGCAACATGATAACGGAAAAGCCTTCCTCATCAGGTCGCTGCTCTGCGCGAAGATGGCATTGCTCAAATAACGGAAATACGCCTGAAATATCACCGGTGAAGCGGATCTCCAGCGGTTTAATCAGTTCGCCACCGTCACTGAATGCGGGATGGAGTTCTGCTTTTGGGGTATAGACGGCGTTGGCCGTTATTGACTCCCGGTGATAACTGTGCCATTCCTGCGGTGACAGCAGAAAGTCCCGCCAGTCCATTGTTTTCAGTGTTTCGATAAAAAAAGTAAAGCGGAATAACACGCTCTGCTTCAGCAGTTCACCCGAACTGGCACGCCAGATGTACTCCAGCTTGCGGTGCAGCTTTGCACTGAAACCATAGCGTTTTCCCTCATGAATAAGCCAGAGGATGTCCTGTGCAACCGAGCGGGGAAACAGCTTGCGTTTCTGGGCTGTTGTCAGCCACTGCATGATGAACATGTGTATCTGCAAATCTGTGCGAATTTTGCCCTGCTTCTGCGACAGCTTTACTGCAACCAGCAGGCACCATGCCAGATGCGCCAGTTCTTCCGTCGGGCGTTTCTGATAAAAGACAGTCAACCAGTACCACTCCATTTTTTTCGTCGCGCGGAAGGATAGCATATTGCCCCCCCCATCCGGGAGCAGGGCTACCGCCTTCGCTGCGCTCCGTTGGTCAACCCCGGAAACGGGTAAAAGCAAGTTTTACCCGTTTCCGGGGTTTCTGTTAAAAATCCAAAGGAATTATGATGATGCTATTTTCATGCGGAAGACTGGTCAGGGCCAGCTTTCTTTGTCTTCCCCTGCTATCTTCTCTGCCTTTCCCCGCCGACGCGGAGATATCGACGGCTCCGGATATTCAGGTGGGTTTTTCTCCTGAAGGGACTGGTCGCCTTCTGGTGCTGAACACCATCGGTTCCGCACAGCAGAGTATCCGGATGATGGCCTATTCCTTCACCGATCCGGACGTGATGAAAGCGCTTATTGCCGCGCATCAACGGGGCGTGGATATAAAAATCGTTATCGACGAGAAAGGCAACCGCAACAGGGCCAGCATGGCGGCAATGAATCTGATTGTGAATGCCGGTATTTCGCTGAGGACGAACAGCCGCTTCCCTATTCAGCACGATAAAATTTTAATTGTTGATAATCATACGGTTGAGTCAGGCAGCTATAACTTCAGCAGAGCGGGAGCGAGTAAAAATTCGGAGAACGTGGTGGTGATGCGCTTTATGCCCGCCATCGCCAGCCAGTATCTGTCTCACTGGCAGTCCCGCTGGGAAATGGGGACAGACTGGCAATCGACCTACTGATAACGGCGTACAAGTAGCCTCTCACTAACAGGGGTGATCCGTGCGCCAACGCAGATCACCTTTTCGATAAAAGTTAAGTCGCTGATTTACCGCTTCTGTAGTATTCTCTGCGAGATGATCCTTTTTAGATCCTTGAGGAGGCAGATATGTCGCAAGCAGCAAATGCAGCAACTTCCTCATCGAAACGCCCTTACAGAAAGGGGAATCCACTTAGTGATGCTGATAAACAGCGTGCTTCGGTGGCGAGAAAGAGAGCTACTCACAAAGAAGTTAAAGTTTTTCTGGAACCCCAGCTTAAAGAATTGCTAATGACTATGTGCCAGGAAGACGGTTTAACCCAGGCTGAAATTTTGGCCCGTTTAATTGAGCGTGAAGCTCAGGTCAGAAATATAATCTGATGGGCTTACTTTCTTGATCCTTTATTCTGTGAGTGCTAGATTGCTGTGCGAGTAAAGAATTTTTGGTGGGCCACGCCATAAGGTGGCAGGGAATGGTTCGGATATGAATGCTCCGGAACCACAAAAAACAAAACCCCGATAATCTCCTCAACTTTGGCGAGCGGAGAGATTAATCGGGGCCAACTAAAACCGTACAGAACTGCTGCTCTGTACGGGGAGTATATGCACATGCTTAGAAAACCGCAATACCTTCTATGCGCTTTACTCCTTCTGTGCAACATAAGCGCAGGAAGGTGTGACTGACGCTCAGGCCCTGTTCTCTCATTATCGACAGGTCAAGAACCCAAATCCGGAATTCACCCCGCGTGAGGGCAAAAAGACCTTGCCGTTCTGCCGTAAGCTGATGGCGAAAGCCGAAGGCTTCACGTCCCGTTTTGATTTCTCCATGCACGTTGCGTTTGCGCGTTCGCTCGGTGTGCGTCACCGTATGCCGCCGTTGTTGCGCCGCCGCGCCATCGATGCGCTGCTACAGGGGTTGTGCTTCCACTATGATCCCCTGGCTAACCGCGTCCAGCGCTCCATCACCAATCTGGCCATCGAGTGCGGACTGGCCACGGAATCGAAAAACGGCAATCTGTCCATCACCCGCGCCACGCGGGCGTTGAAGTTCATGGCGGAGCTGGGGCTGATTACCTACCAGACCGAGTATGACCCGCAGATTGGCTGCAACATCCCGACCGATATCACCTTCACGCCAGCTCTGTTCTCCGCGCTGGATGTTTCTGACGTGGCCGTTGTGGCCGCGAGGCGCAGTCGCGTGGAGTGGGAAAACCAGCAGCGTGAAAAACAACGTCTCCCCCGACTGGACATGGACGAACTGATAGCCAAAGCCTGGCGGTTCGTTCGTGAGCGGTTCCGGAGCTACCAGTCCGAACGCAAATCGCACGGGCTGAAGCGCGCCCGCGCCCGCCGTGACGCTGACCGTAACCGCCGCGATATTGAAACTATCGTGAAGCGGCAACTGACGCGTGAAATTGCCGAGGGCCGCTTTACCGGCAACCTGGACGCCGTGCGTCGGGAACAGGCAAGGCGTGTAAAAGAGCGTATGCTGATGTCCCGTGGCAACAACTATACGCGGCTGGCAACGGCCACCACCTGACCCCCCTCTCCTTTTATTAATCCGGCTGATCCCGGAGGGTTCTGCACGCCTGTTACTCACCGTTGCTTATTATCTGAGCGAACGGGCATGGAGGCCATCCATGATCCCCTCTCTTTTCCTGCAAAACCGTGCTGAAATTTTGTCGCCGGTGCCATCTTTGCCCGATGAATTCAGTTACCCACACATAACTGCAAGGGAACTTCCCATAAGGTTACAGCCGTTATGGTTACAGAGCGCCAGCCGTACTGATTTCAAAGTGCGTGGTTCCCTTTAAAAACCTGCTCAGTACTTCTTTTAAATACCTTTTATGTTTTTCATATACATAGATAACCTATTCATCGTCTGCCCTGTGGACAGCCTCAGAGAATGCCCGCCCTTGCAGCGGACTCACGTCCGCGCCGGTTCGATAAAAGCAAAGTTACCTCCCGTCGCTACGCGACAGGCACTGTAAAACACCTGAATTTAGTTACAGCATTCAAAATGCGTTTCCGCGAACCCAGAATGTGCATATCTGTGACCTCATCACCGCACCCACCACTGAAAAGCGGCCCCGCCCCGGCCAGAGGCCGGAACAGCGTCGCTTTTAATGATGGATGTTGTAACTAGAACTAAGTCGCTTTGAGAAGTATCGCTGGAAGGTCTGGATTAACACGCCCGTAAGCGGCCCTCACGGCCCGCTAACGCGGAGATACGCCCCGACTGCGGCTACGCCTTGTCGTGACCACTCCGACAGCGCACAAAAGCTTCTGTATCGCTTTTAGCGGGTTTATGTCTGGCAGGGTGAAGGGATGGATTGGCAGAACCTATCAGAACGGTAACCGGCTGCGCCGGGTCACGGTGCCATTCACCAGTAAAGCCATATTCAGCATCATCTGGCACCTCCATGCCGCTTTGCGGCATTTAAACAAGCCCTGTGAGAGCAAAGCTGCAAAATGCGACATCTGGTCTGGCTAACTAAAATAAGGGTTTCGTCACATAAACTAAAAACACCCAAGGGAAATCCATAGGATTCCCTAAAGAAATACTTTGAATTTCTATAGGATTTATATAGTATGCCGTTAAGGTTTACTTATAGGAGAAACTAAATGCCAATATACGCAATATCTCATCATAAGGGGGGGGCCGGTAAAACTACCTCTACAGTACATATTGTTGGTGAGCTAAAACCTGATATCACAATTGACCTAGATATCCATGAAGGGGTTAGTGTTATCAACCAGCTAAGACCTGATGATAAGAAATGGAACGTCTTAGCTATCAACAACAAAGAAAAGTTGATAGCCGTCCTTCGGGAACTGGATGACCAAGGTAAAACGGTGGTCATCGACTGCGGCGGTTTCGATGCTGATATTAACCGTGTCGCGGTGGCAGTAGCAGACGTGGTGATCGTCCCGGCTAATGATACGGTCACGGAACAAATTGGTCTGGCGAAGTTCGACAAGGTGCTGGCAGAAATCAGCAAGCAAATGGATGTGGAGCTGAACGCAAAAATCATGTTCTGCAAAACAGAGCCAAACCAGAAACATTTCCCGGACATGGAAGATACCTTGAAAAAGGTGAAACACATGTCGCTGCTGAAAAGTCGCCTTTCTTATCGCCGTGGACGGTATGGTTTTACTCAGTCTTTACGCCAGGGGATGGGGATAACTGAAATCAAGCATGGTCGTGCTTCGGCAGCCGGAAAAGAAGTTGTCGCGCTTGTCAAAGAATTACGGAAACTAGTCGAAAACGGAAAATGATGTACAATAGAAATCCGAAGGAAATCCAAAGGATTTACTGTAGAATTATATAATATCTCCGTGAGAATCCCATGAAAAACAAAAAATCCCTCTTTGATGTAGCATCCACTGTGGGCAATGACGCACTTTTGCAGGTGGCGGAGCAACAACCAGCAGCAACTACTCGCGCTGTTCGCACCAAAACATTAAAAGCGATCCCTGAAACGTTCTTTGCTGCACACAAGAAGCTACGAGATACAAACAAAACCAACCTAGATTTTTCTAATTATATCATGGAAGCGCTACGCGAAAAGCTGGAACGAGACGGGGCGATCTAGTTACTCATGGCATCTAACAGGTACACTTTGGAGTTATATTAGATACCTAATGGATTTCCAATGGAGTTCCTTGGGAGCTATGGAAGGAATCTATTATGATGCTCGCCGTCCATACAGTCCTGTAACGAGAAGCTCTGAAAGCATCCCACATACTGACTGGGCACAACTTCAGGTAATAGATAATGAAATTTACACCGCTCGATCTGAAAAATTTTAACCAGCTTTTTGAAGACAAAATAAATGCAGGGTACGTATTAGATTTCTCCAACAAAACAATGCGTGAGTTTTTCGAATCTGAGCTGTCTATCGATATAGACAATGACATCTACCGAAAGGATGGTGACTCCAAACTAAAGAGATTGCGCTGCCTGATAAAACAGGCAGATAGGGAAACCGTTCTGAGAGTTGTCACCCGGTTATGGGAATACCGGAAATCCATTCCTGGCGAGATTATCACAGTCCAGGATGATGCTACCTATGGAAGTTTCGTTGCTAAAATTCAGGGGGCAGACAGTCAGACGGCATCAGGTATTGCACCTGCATTAATCGTTCCCACCGGCATTGATAATGATTATTTTCTCAAAGGTCTGGAAGCCCTCCATACCCAACTACCTCACCAACGCGGACATAGCTTTGAGTTATGGCTAAACGAACTGTTTACCGCTTTCTATTTATCCCCTAAAGGCGCATTCCGGCTGAAGGGCGAACAGATAGACGGCAGTTTTCTACTGAATAACGATACCTATCTGGTCGAGGCAAAATGGCATAGCGCTAAAACGGGAAATGCCGATCTCCATGCATTTCATGGAAAACTGGATCAGAAAATCTCATGGGCTCGTGGTGTATTTATCAGCTGGGCAGGGTTTACCCGCAGCGGCTTAGATGCTTGGGGAAGGGGAAAGAAAGTTATATGTGTCAGCGGTTATGATCTTGTTCTTATGCTCAAAAACAACATTAGTTTCAGAATGTTGATGGAAGAAAAAATACGACGAGCAGCCGAAACGGGCAACTTATACGTAAAGATTGATGAAATTTACCCGAATATCAACAAATAATAACGGTCATTAATCAGATGAGCTAGTGATGAAGGTTAATATGGTACAGGCACCCCTGGTGCCGTGCGTTACGCTGACTCACACTGCCAGCAACCGGCACAATCATCCCATCCCTGGCGAGTCTGGTCATTGGTCAGCAGACAGTCAATGATCAGACAGTTGCGAACATCAGCTATCATATTAATTTCACTGAATAAATACTCTACCTGTTCTTTCAATTGTTCATCGTTTTCAGCGGTTAAAGGTATCCGGTATTCATTCCCGTCTAAAATTTGACCTTCAAATTCAGCTTCAATAAACCAGTCAATCAACTCTCTGGTTTTTTTCTTCCCACGGGTAAATTTACTGCCATTTTCAATCGACACAAACAGCGTCATAGAACGTGGGGCAGGGGAGTCCACAATAGTTTGTGACAGGGCTTTAGCCTCAATCTGGCTGGCGGCATATTTGATGGCACTGCTGATAGTGCTTCGGCTGCAACCTATCGTTTTCTGAACCTGAGTCCAGGAGCTACCGCTCAACAATAACCGGTTGATGGCATCGTAACGTGGCTTATTGACCTGTCGCCCACGGTATTTACCCGCCGCTTTCGCTTTGGTTATTCCCTGTTGCTGACGTTCCCGCCGCTGTTCGTAATCGCGCCGTGCAATGGCGGCCAGCATATCGAGCAACATATCATTGATGGCCGCAAACATTCGGCTGTCAAATTCATTGGCTCTGGGAGAAAGGTGCTGCCAGGTGGTGGGAACATTGACGGCTACAACCCACACGCCACGCTGACGGATGATCGCTTTAAGTTTCTCCCACTCATCTCCTTTTAAGCGAGAAAGGCGATCGACATCCTCAATGAGTAATACATCACCAGGGCGACTATCATTGAGCAAACGAAAAAGTTCGGGACGCTCCAGGCGTGCGCCTGATTCATTCTCAGCATAATAGTTACAGATGATGACATTATGCTCGTGAGCAAAGCGGTCAAGCATATCACGGGCACGTTGAGCATCCTGCTCACTGGTTGAAGCCCGAAGGTAGGCACGAACAAACATGGACATGGTACTGTTAGAGTCCTTTAGTGATACCGGTCTGGTTAGGGTTGATGTCATGTAGATAAACAGTACCGGATTATGCCAGTTCGGTATAGGGATACTTTAACAGTACTGGCAGCTATGACGTTAGAGAGGCCAATGTTCAAAATCGCTGCACTGGACATGTATTCTCAATATGCCGTTTTGTCCCGGCTAACGATGGGGCTTTCAGCGCTGAAGGATAGGGGAAAGGCCAGCCGTCATACACTACATGTTGTGTTCCGATCAGCTGCGACCGATACCACATATTGATTATCCACAGAAACGGGGGATAAAAACGGGAGAGGACTGTATAACTGAAGAGAATGGGCTGAACGTCCGGGGGGATAAAAAAAGCCGCAGAGCGGCTCTCTTTGATGAAACCGACATCGTTATGCCATGAACACCTGTGGCCCTTTAGCATCGATGATGTTAATGATCCGCAGAGCAGCCTTATTTGGTTTGCTTTCGTTTCGCTCCCATTTGGAGACGCTTTCTACGGACATGCCGGTTGTTATAGCCAATGCGGCTTGCGACATGTTGTAGCGGGTGCGGACTTCCTTTATCTGGCTGCCGGTCATGACCCGGATCGCCGGGATATTACGGGCTGCAACCGCTGCATCAATTGCGGCTACGGTTTCATCTTTTACCACGCCTAATTTGTTATAGCGTTCAGCCATACCTTGAATGCGTTTCAGACGTTCAGTCATCACAATTTACCTCGACCAGTTCTTTATCAGATAGTAGCTTATTTATAGTTGCCAGACTCATTGAGATAAAATCCTTTGCGATATTGCAGTAAGCATCAATTTCATCATCTTCAAGCTCCTTTCCTTTCTTTTTTGAAAGTCCACTTTTCAGGTACATATCAAAGAAGAAGATGTTGTCGCCATCATTGAAAAAAACGATTGACCGTGCTCCATCTCTGGCTCCTACTCCGGGCAAGCCGAGCCGCTTTTTAAAGGTGAATTTTCCAAGTGGATCACCAGGCAGACCAGAAAAAATAGCCTTAGCAGCTTTGCACAACATGGCATTGCTGATGCGGGCTTTCTGGCGTTCTGTCTCAAATTCAGGTGTTAAATAAATTCCCATGACACTCAGTGCATCCATGATTCCGTAACCATTACTATAGTCTTAGTTACGTGTTGGTGCAAGTTGCATGGCATACAAACGCTGGTAAAACTATCCTATGTAATTATTTTTATAGTAAAAATTTAAGCCGAGTGTGTCCGGCTTCTGGTTTAGCAGTGGCTTACTTCCGCTTCCTCGCTCGCTCACTAACTCGCTGCGCTCGGTCGTTCGGCTGCGGCGAGACCACACCTGACGCAGGATTTAAAAATCCTGCAAGTTGCTTATTAAACAAGGGGTTATTATGTGTGACGTCTGTTTTATCTGAAAATCTTCCATAAAATGGGACTCTCATCAGAGTCTATGTATAGTCCCTTAGGAGTCTCCTTTAGAGTCTTATAAAACTATTATATACAAATCATTCAGTTATTTCTTTACTCCCCTTATGAGACTCCTTTAGGAGTTTGGTTTTATATTGTGATAGTCCTATTGAACTCTAGTAAAGTTCTGGTTAGACTCCTATACGAGTCTTATTCAACTGGCCTATGCGTTGTTTAAAATAAAATCAGACTCTAATTCAACTATGGATAAGGTGGTCGAAATGCCAAGAGCGCAGGTTTACATAACTCAGAATAATTATAAAAGAATACAGTCTATCGTTGATGCAAAAAAGGAAGATGGTGCTGACAGAACCGAAGCTAACGTATCCTCCGTTTCTGCAATGTTACTGGATATAGGGTTGCGAGTTTATGAATTTCAGCAGAAAAAGGAGCAAGAAGAAGAAATTGAAAGTACGGAAGATTTTGATGTTTTAACAGATTCTACAGTATTAAATAAAGTGTTGCTGGAGAATATATTAAAAACATCTTATGCTTCAACTATACTGCTTCAAATGGTTGGTAATATTAATGAAGTGAAGGGGGTGGAATCTTTTAACTATGACAATGTTAAATTACAAATTAGAGAGAAGGTTGATAATGATTTGGCTTCACTATTAAATAATGAAGCTAAGTAAATGATAGAACTTTCTTCTTAAGATGTGGGAGGTGTCACTGTTATGGATTTGCAACAAGTTTTCCAATTATTATGTTTATGATTTCATGAGTCATATCTTTTGATATGCATTCTGAAAATTTCGAAATGTTAAATGAAATGTAATCCTTATTTGAATAAAAAAGAGTAATATTACCGCCAGAAATTATTTTTTCTCTCTTGATCGTTCTTCTTTTCCACAAAAAATGAATGACATAGATCAAATCCTGTTGTGATTTTTGAAGGTTATAATATATCTGATCTATAGTGGATATATGTATTCTTTGGGGTTCAAAGCAAGATGTATTGTGTACTCTAAAGAAAGGAGTTGTTGTGATATGAATAAATATGTTTTCATCGTTACATTCCAACCTAACTATTGTCAGTCTAGAAAATAAGGATTTAATGTGAGAAATGAAATTATTGTTACAGGACATGCGAGCGGGATAGGATATCATTTGGCTAACAGGTTTCATGATTTAGGGTTCTCCGTAACCGGGATTGATAAAAATATTTCAGATGGATTAAATTGTGAAATAGAACAAATAATTTGCGATTTATCAGATGAAGACTCTGTAACTAAAACATTTAGCCGTTTGAGTCACTATTCGTTTGCTGTAAATTGTGCTGGTGTTTCAGGAGTAAGAGATAAAATCGTTAATCTCAGAAAAGGTGATTTGATTAATTCATGGGAAAAAATATTCATTCCAACATTTTTATCTTTAAGAGAAGAGATAAAAATGATGAATGAAATGAAAAGTGATGCACCGTGCAAAATTGTTAACATCGCTAGTTTTACAGCAATGTTTGGCAGTAAAAATATGCTAGCATACAGTGCCGCAAAAGCTTCCATTGTTAACCTTACAAAGGTAGCTGCTGTTGAATGCTCTCCTAGGATTTTAATCAACTCAGTTTCTCCAGCCACAATCGATACACCATTGATTAGAAAAAAATACGAAGGAGAACTTCCTGATTATAGTAGTACCTATCTTACCGGAAATTGTGGCTCAGTTGAGGATGTTTTCCTTGCGGTTGACATGCTGTTAAAAAATAACTTCATTACCGGATATGATTTAGTTATAGATGGCGGTTTCTCAAGTAACTTTGAAGTGAGACAATGAAAGAAAGTAATAAAGTTACAACTATCTTATAAAAGACAACAACTGCCACTGATAATAATGCACCTCCTGACAGGTTGTTTTTATACATCATCAGTGGTATTGATATCATGCTAACGCTGCTCTCAGCAAAGATTGCGGCAATAGAATACTTAGCGAAGTCGTTTACCTTCTTCTTTTGTAAAATTGAAAATGTAACTATATTAATAGTGTTGCTCAACCATACAAAGAAAAATGTAGATAACATTATCACTGGTATTTCGCTGAAAACAGAAAAGTAATCTTCTCTATTGCCTATGTATGTGAGTGCATATCCGCAGAAAACGAAGATACAATCGGCAACAAAAGCATATCTGATAACTGTATTTGTAAATAATCGACCATAACGGTCTTGAATAATATTAGATAGCGTAAAAGTTAATGGAAAAACAACTAATCCTACTGAAAAATGCAATGGTTCCCCAAGAAAATCAACAGTGACATGATCAAAGAAGAATACTGTTGTCATGCATAGAGTTATTGTAAAGAATATAGGGAGGTATATTCTATCTGTTTCAGATTTAATTGTTTCTCCAAAAAGTTTATCAAGAATCTTAAAAGTCCGTTTTATCATCGCTTTACTCCATCATTAATAATTAAAATGATAGGCAGTATCAATGTGTTTTTTCCTGCCTTCAAATCCATCCCTTCTTTATTTATATATGCGTTCTCGGTATTTCCAACTCTTACTATCTCTATTTTCTTTTGGTTTATAAATAAACTAAAATCATTGATGCCGCAGAAATTTTGGTTAAATACAATTACGTCTCCTTCAAAAATGAAAGGAGGGAATGTTAGAGTTTCCACTTCAAAACAATAAGTTGTCTCTACTAATTGAATTTTGTCTTTTATAGATCCTTTTATACTCAATATATATCTTTCGATAACGAGTGTGGGGGCCTCTCTGATCGCTATGTTATATAAATTATCTTCAGAAATTACAGGGATAATGAATGCATTGATTTCTGGGTCGTAAATCGCCACTGGTGGTTCAGGAATGGGATCTTCACTATATAGGTACTCTTTTGATACCCCCATGCGATCTGCAACTTTTAGCTTTTTTTTCTCAGGCGGAAGCGCGTTTTTGAAGAGCCAGTTTTTGATAGTTCCGGGTTTTTCATCCGTCAGGCTGGCAATCCTGACCTCCTTATTTTTAATGTTGGGCAGGATTTTACTGGATAATTCAATGATTTTACTAGAGAAGTTATTGTGCTTGGACATCTGATGACACTTGCTCCACCAATAATGTGTTTTTTTGTTGAAAAAACACATTTGTGTGTTATAGTATAATCTACACTAAACCTGATCCTTTCTTCAATTTTTCTCCGTTCATAGACGGCGAAAAATGGGCGAGATTTTGTCTTTAGCAGGAGGAGCCGTGAAATGCTGGTACTTGCTGTATTGTAAATCTGGATTTAAAAATACTATCAGACGATTGAATGAGCTTGGTGTCGAGGTATACCAACCAACAATGGTTAAAGTTCAACTTCGGACGGACTGCCACTCTGTCAGGCTTAAAGAAAAACCTCTTTTTAATAACTATCTTTTCCTTTCTTTCGATATAAACCAGTTACATACCACTACTATCTGTCAAGTGCCTGGTGCTATCGGTTTCGTGCGATTCGGTTCTGAACCTTGTGTTGTCTCTCCAGATGTAATTTCAGCAATCGAGTGTGCTAAAGCTAAGGCTTTAAATAATGATGATGGGTCAGTAGATTGTATAAATGTACACCCTGCATTAATTATTAAGATACAGGATATCGTTAAGCTTAGATCTTCAGATGAAAGAATGGCTGAATTCACAAAGCTATTGTCATTTCTAAAAGAGTGAAATATTAATCTTTTGGGGTTTTTAAAATATGAAAAAAATAGGGAAGCCACCTTCTACTGCTATGGTTTACATTGGCAATGCCCGATATCAATTAATGGATAAGATAGCTCGTGAGATAAGTTTTGAAGCAGGATATACGGTGCGTAGTAGTACTCTTGTTCAGTATTTGATTGATAATTTCACTGATTTGGCGAGAGTATCAATTTTGGAAGATCTGTCTATACGTCATGAAAAAGAATAAGCACTAAGAGAGGTGATTATGTCTCCGCAAACGAAAGAATGGCGCGAGGCTACGATTAAGTTAGCGGCAATGAAAATCGCTTACCGCCGAGCCTGGCAAAACAAAAAGACCCCTGTTGGTGAAATTGTCGAATTGCTCAATAAAATTGAAACTTCTGAAAAATACTGCCGTTCACTACGGCGTAAGATCGGAAGTGTTACTGCCAGTATTCATTAGTTTTCAAATAAAGGAATAAAGGCGTCTTTATTCCTTTTCAATCTCTCCAGAGACAATGTTTTTACAGGAAGTATATTGCTTTCTGTAACAACCCTGTTTTATTAATTTGAGAGGAGTTAAACAATGGAAGTTGTTGTAAATAATAAACCGAAATTATCTATGTTCAAAAATGAAATGACAGGAAAAAAGGTAATGCATTTTATGGTTATGTTTGCACTTACCGGTGCATTGTTCCTGGTCATGATGCACGGTAGCTGGGCTGCCAGTTCCGGAGATCTCCTTGCGCCGGGTGATGCGACAGTAAAAGCGACGTTCGGGCAGGATTCATCAATGATGACATGGCTGCTGATTGGTGAGGTGGTTACCGGTATTCTGGCCTACGTTATTTCTAAAAATATCAAAGTTCTCTTTGGTGTTATCGTGTTGTCTGTATTCATCAACATTGCATTTGCCATCATTGGCTAAACAGGAGGTCATATGGAATCGGGGGATGATCTGAAAAAGTATCGTTTCCCGAAAACACTCGGGGATCAGTTGAGAATAATCGGCATGCCGCTGGATGAATTTATTCCTTCTGTTCCCCCGTTTCTTATTGCGATTTACTACAAACATGCATTGGGTGGCCTTATTTTTGCCGTCACAATGTGGTTGTTTATTCGCTGGCTGAAACGGGGGAGGGGGAGTATGTGGCTTTATAACCTTCTGTACTGGTATTTGCCTACAGAGTTATTCCGTGTCGTTTATAAAGTAATTCCTGATTCCAGTTTTCGGAAATGGATAAAATAACAGGCGGTATTTATGTCCGTTAAGGCACAAATATCCGGCAATAAAGTGGTTGGTTACATTATCGTCGGGCTATTATCTTTCCTTGCATTATCACTCGTCAGCAATATTTATCTGGAGGTCACAAACAGGGCGTTGATTAACAAACGTGAGAAAATTGTTGTACCTATGGCTTTTGATGCGCCGTTTGTCGTATCTGAAAATCAGGCCAGTGCGCCTTATCTTCAGATGATGGCACTTTCCTTCCTTTCTCTGCGGCTTAATGTTTCACCTGAAACAGTCGATATGAATCACGGTTTTCTTCTGTCCTACGTGCGAACTGAAGCCCATGAACAGTTTGCTCCCGTACTGGCCGCTGAAGCGAAGCGGATTAAGGAAAACGCGGTGACGTCTGCATTTTATCAGACGTCGATCAATGTTTATCCATCGGCCAGTATTGTCGATATTCGCGGTGTCCTGAAAACCTGGATTGGTAACAGCAAACCCCTGGAGGAAATCAAACATTACCGGCTGCAACTTAGCTATCGGGCCGGAGTGACCAGTATTGAGAAATTTGTGGAGGTGGATGATGCGAAAGCAAAATAAAGCGCTTCTGGTGCTCAGTATTCTGTCCGGCATGATTGTTTATCCCGCTTTAGCCAGTACCGGCCCGGCAGAGCTGCGTGGTGAAAATGGCAGTACTTTTACCATGACAGTCAGCAAAGAGAGTGCCAATGTGCTGATGGTTCAGGGCGACAGGATCACTGCTTTAACCAGCAAAGCCAGCGATGTACCTGACCCGGAGAAAACAGGTAACGGGGCCGTGATGTTCAGCGTGGCAACCGAAAAGCCTTTTACCTTTGTTATCGAGACTGAATCTGGTCAGGTATTTTCAGTCCGGGCAACGCCAGTGAAAGGGCAGGGGCGTGTGTACCGGATCGCCCCACTTAGCCCGGTATCTCACCCGGCAACAAAAGTCTGGGAGAAAGGCAATCCTTATGAGTCACTTCTGCTTGCCCTCAGTAAAGGTGTACTGACCGGTAACGTTCCTGATGGCTATTCCCTGGTTGATGACAAAGAGCGCGATGCCAGTTTCGCCGGGCCAGTAAGAGCAAAACGTTTACAGGTCTGGGATGGCGGCAACCTGCGGGTTGAAAAGTACCGGCTCACGAATCCCAATTCCTGGGGGTTATCACTTAATGAACGTGATTATGCGAGCCGTGGAGTACGTTCGGTCATGTTCTGGCCCCGATCTTCTGTATTGCCGGGCGGTGCAACGGTTTCGCTTTACCTCATCCGTGATCTGGAGGTGAATCCGTGAAAAACGTCAACATCCAGACCAAAAAGAAGCAGGTCGCGATAGTCGCTATAGCGGTCTTACTGGCACTCAGTGCCGGAGGAACCGCGTGGTATTTCACTGCGGCCAAGCGGCAGGCTTTGTCTCCCCCTCCCGGCGAACCCGCTCCAGATATGACGGGCGTTGTTAATGCCACGTTTGACGATAAGGTTCAGCAGAATGCTATTACTGAGGCGCAACGTGTCGGTAAGGAGGTGAATGAAAAATTCAAATCTATGGAGAGAGAGATCAAGGCCCTGTCTGATAATAACGTCAGTCTGCAAAAACAGCTTAATGACGTTCAGCAGACCAATTCCAGTCTTGTGCAGACGATGGACGGAAACAGGGAGGCCGGAGATCATGGCAATGCTAATGCTGCCGGTGTTCCTGCTGATAAAGCAATCCAGGGCAGTGCTACCGCACCCATGCAGGAGGGGCAGAGTAACTACCGGTATGACGGGATGGGAAATGTTCCTCCGGGGCAGATAATGGTCGCGCCGCGCGAGGAGGGGCTGCGGCGACAAACCTTTACCCAGCAGGCCGAGGCTCCTGCCTTTAGTTTTCCCTACATACCCTCCGGAAGCTATGCGGAATCAGTCGTCATTGAAGGGGCTGATGCCAACGCTGCGGTAACGGGTTCGCAGAATACCTCTCCTATGCAGTTGCGTTTAACGGGCAAAGTCCAGATGCCTAATGACAGAGATTACGATCTGACGGGCTGCTTTGTCACGCTGGAGGCTTACGGTGATGTGTCCAGTGAGCGGGCGGAAGTCAGAACGCGAAAACTGAGTTGTAATATTGGCAAAGACGTTATCGACCAAAAAATTGAAGGTCATGTTTCCTTTATGGGGAAAAATGGCATCAAGGGCGAAGTGGTCATGCGTAACGGGAAGGTGCTCGGTTTCGCCTGGGGGGCAGGTTTTCTCAGCGGCATTGGCAAAGGTATTGAGAGTGCCGGATCAACAACCGTTGGTGTAGGCGCAACAGCATCGCCGGGCGCGGGAGATATCATGAAAAGTGGTATTGGCGGCGGCACCAGTGAAGCGGCTAAGACACTCTCTGAATATTACATTAAGCGTGCGGAGCAATATCATCCTGTTATTCCTATCGGCGCAGGGAATGAAGTGACGCTGGTGTTCAATGATGGTTTCCAGATCCAATCGATAGCGGAGATATTAAGAGCGAAACAGAAGCGTTCTCAACCCGTGCTGGATAAAACGGTAAACGCAGTCAGTAACGAAACGCAGAATACGGTTAACGATATTAAAAAGTTTAAACTTGGCGATATTGTGTCTGCGGACGGTATCAACGGGCCGCTGGCGATACCCGGCGGCGATAATAAATAAGTGAGGCGGAAGCATAAGGTAATGAAAACCATCCTTCAGTACGGTGTTGCTTTAATGATTGGTGTGGCCCTTATTCTTATTTTTAGCGTGATCCTGTTTCCGATGGTGGAACCCGCTTTGTCAGATGTGTTTCAGAAGGTTATAGGGCCTGCTTCCTGTGATTGTTTTTCTGTGCATGGGTGAGGATATTAAAGATGAACGATAAAATACATAAATCAGCGGCAGGTAACGTAATGGTTACGGGCAAACCTGGCTGGGGTAAAACCTGCCTGCAAAGCCAGACAATGCCTGCTCTCCCGTCACAGTCTGATGTTGCTCAGCTACAGCAAAGGTATGGCAGTGAAGACAGGGAACCCTTCGCTAATACTTTGCGTAAAAACTGCAATGTCTGGATTATCCTGAAGTCCGGAGATGAACATCATGGCGAATAAAGAATGCATGAATAATTCAATGGCTGATTCGGTCGCTGTCATCAATTCCGTCAAAGATTTTATTATGGATATGTCCTCAAGAGGCATTGTCGTAAATGACCTGAATAAATTAATGAAGTGTTGTGAGCGCATTGCTGATGCCGGAAATAATAACCCGCTGGATATCCTGATGCATATGGTGAAAACAGGCAGGAAGATGGATATACATTTTTATGCCGATGATAAGGTTATTTCTGAACTGAAGGAGGGAGAGTACGATTTTTATCTCAAAAGTGTATATGGGTTTACTCCCTGGCAGGTGTCCGTTTTTACAAACTCAGTGGGCGTTGTCAGTTAAAAAGAGTTTCCCCTTGAATAAACACTGATTCGTGCCAGAGAATCAATTCACTCGCGTAATTTATTGTCGGTAATCTCACTATGAATAAACTCATTATGCCCTTGCTGGCAGGTGTTGTATTGCTTACGGGTTGTGCCGGTGCTAAATCGGACTTCGAATGTAATGCCACTTCCAGTGACAGTTGTATGACCATTGACGCCGCAAACAACATGGCCCGTCAGAAAGCTAAGGAGGCAGCGGTAAAGCCGGGTGCGACGTCGTTGCCCGCCCTGGTTAAGCCCGGAAATGCTGGCGTTCCTCTCACCCGTACCGGGCCTCGCGCATCTTTTCTGCCAGAGCCGGTAAGAACGCCTGAATCCACGGCGAAGGTATGGGTTGCCCCGTGGGTTGACGGACAGGATAATTTTCATGAGCCGGGACTGTTATCTTTTGTGGTTAAACCGGGAGAGTGGCGCCAATGAGTAACTTTGATATTTTCACTCAGACGCTTTCCCGGCTCCAGAATGCCATGAAATCACCGGGCGGCGCGGCAGATGCAAACCGTTCTCTTGGGAAACTGACCTACCCGCAGTTATCTAACCTGCTTCCCTATCGTGAATTTGACGATGAATCAGGGTTATTCATCAATAAAGGTACGGTCGGGTTTCTGCTTAAAGCGACGCCACTCATTGGGGCAAATAAGCATATTGTCGATGTGCTGAACGATCTGGTGAAAAGTAAACTCCCCCGTAAAACCCCTATCAGCTTCCATCTGGTGTCGAGCCAGGTGATCGGTGAAGAACTGGATTACGGGCTATCGGACTTCGCCTGGCAGGGAAAGCAGGCGAATAAATTTAATGCCATTACCCGCGCGTATTACCAGCAGGCGGCGCGTAACAGTTTTCGCACGCCTACCGGATTGCCGCTCACCCTGCGTAATTACTCACTTTATATCGCCTGTGCGGTGAAGAAGAAGAGTAACAGGGCGTCCACCATTACCGGTCTGTCTCATCTGATGAAGGTTGTCCGGGCGACGCTCGATTCAGCGAAGCTGTATACGGAGGTGGTTAACCGGGACGGGCTGGTCAGCCTTGTCAGCAGCCTGGTCAACTTCCGCTGTGACCAGCTTTTTCGCCCGGAGGTTAAGGTTAATGAGTATGACGATCTTCATTTCCAGTGTGTAGAAAACGGCATTGATTTTGATGTCTATCCGGAAAAGCTGGCGGTAACGCTTCCGGAAAAAGCGGGCAGTATGAAAACGGCCCGCGCCATGAACTTTATGCTCGATGGCAATCCTGACCTGTTTTTGCTGTGGCAGGGGGGCGACAATATCAGCAATCTGCTTAACCCTGATTTAAGTATCCCTTTCCCCTTTGTTCTGACGTTCACCATTGAAGCTGAAGACCAGGTAGCGGCGCAGAACGAAGCTAACCGTAAGTTCCTTGACCTCGACAGCAAATCCAAAGGGTCGCTGGTAAAACTGCTGCCTGGCCTGACCAATCAGCGCAATGAGTGGGAATCCATTCGTGGCCGCCTCCTCTCAAATGAAAGCTGTCTGGTCAGGCACTACTTCAATATCACGGTTTTCTGCCGTGACGATGACAGTGAAGCGCTGACCTGTGAGCAGAAAGTCATTAATACGTTTAAAAAGAACGGGCTGGAACTCTATTCACCCCAGTACATGCAGCACCGTAACTGGATGTCGATGCTGCCCTTTATGGCGCAGGAAGGATTATGGAGCGATCTGAAGGCATCGGGCGCGACTAACCGCTGCGAAAGTATTCAGGCCGTCAATCTTATGCCGGTGATTGCTGATAACCGGCTGTGCCAGAAGGGGCTGCTGGCTCCGAGCTATCGTAACCAGCTTGCCTTCATGGATATTTTCGGTGAAGGGATGGGGAACACCAACTACAACATGGGCGTCACCGGCACATCCGGTGCCGGTAAAACGGGTCTGGTGCAGCCTATCTTACGCAGCGTACTGGACAGCGGGGGGCTGGTCTGGGTGTTCGATATGGGCGACGGTTATAAGTCGTTCTGCGAGAACATGGGCGGGACTTATATTGATGCCTCGTCACTGTCGTTTAACCCCTTCGCTAACGTCACGGATATCACCCGCTCCGGTGAGCGTATTCGCGATCAGTTGTCTGTGCTGGCAAGTCCGGACGGGAATCTCGATGAAATCCACGAAGATCTGCTGCTCGAAGGCGTGATGTATGCCTGGGAGGAGAAGGGAAATGCTGCGCATATCGATGATGTGGTGACGTTCCTGAAAGGCGCGGTTCTTCAGGCAAGAAAGGACGGGGCCGACAGTATTGCCCGCCGATTTGATGAAATTATCAAGCTGCTGGGTAAATACTGCGCTGGCGGCATTTATGCCGATTACTTTAACAGCGATAAGCCCTCGCTTCAGGAAGATGCCCGGATGATTGTTCTTGAGATGGGGAGTTTGCAGGACAGGCCCGCATTGCTCGTCGCGGTAATGTTTTCCCTCATCATTTATATTGAGGACAAAATGTACCGCTCACCGCGCGACCTGAAAAAATGCTGTGCCATCGATGAAGGCTGGAAGCTGCTTAACTTTAAAAACAAGAAGGTTGGGGCGTTTATCGAAACAGGCTATCGCACCGTTCGCCGCCATAACGGTTCGTTCATCACCATCACTCAGAACATCAAGGATTTCGACTCCCCTGATGCGTCGTCTGCCGCAAAAGCTGCCTGGGGTAACTCTGCTTTTAAGGTTATCGCCAAGCAGGATACCGCCGAATTCAAAGCCTATTGTGAACGAAACCCCAGCCAGTTCAGCGAGTATGAGCGTCAGATTATTGAGCGTTTTGGTGACGCAAAAAACCAGTGGTTTTCCTCATTTATGTTGCGTATCGGGGCAATAAGTTCCTTCCACCGCCTGTTTGTTGATCCTCTGAGTCGCGCCATGTTTTCTTCCCGTGGCGTCGATTTTGAGTTTATTCAGCAAAAGCGTGAGCTGGGCTGGGACATTCATGATGCGGTGTATGAGCTGGCGAAGCGCAATTATTCCGAAGAAATGGAGGAGCTTGAAGCATGGGAACTCTGAACAGTAACGATATCCGTCGCGGTATTGTGGCTCCGGCCAGACGCCGGTTACGTCACCGGGGACGTCTTCTTTTACTGGCCGTCATGCTGATTACAGTGAATGCCGGTATCTCGGCGCTGATGGTTGAGTGGAGAACGCCTGACGTGGTGACGTTCGATATGAAAGGGACGATAGACCGGTTTATGGATCAGTCTTCCCGTAAAAATCTTGATGAAGCGACCAGCCGCGCCCTGACCGAACGTTTTACCTCAAACCTTAACCACAGCATTGAAGACTGGCAGGCATCACATCATGCGCTGATCCTGGTGACTCCCGCTGTTGTCAGCGGTGCCAGCGATATTACCGTCGATATCCAGAAAAGTGTGGCGCAACGCATGGCCGTCAGGGAGTAAGCATATGCAGAATAAAACAGACGTTATTTTATTAATCTTTATGGTTTTTGTTCTCTTAATGATTGTCGCCAGACTCTGCTATCGCCTGAATAACAAGGTTCATTACGGTGAGGTGCTGGAAAAAAGAATCAGAATTCTTGAGAAGGAGATTGATGAATTACATTATCCGAATATCCATCTGGATAAATGCAGGCAGTCATGTGAGTGGCATCTGGTTTATATGATTGAGACGTATACCTTCATGAGGAACCTGTCCTTTGTCCTTAAAAAAACGGATTTACTGGATGGGCTTGGATGTGAAATGGATAAATATCACCAGTATCTTTCCGGTGCGATTAAAGCAGGGCTGAAGGTATTCCCCGATAACTGTCCCGCAACCAGACACGAATCCGTCCCAGCCATACTGCGGCGGTATCACCACAGCAGTCGCGAATATCTTAAACATGCTTTCCGGGGGTTGATATGAAACCATCATCACTGATGTTTCTGCTTCTTTTCGCCACCGCAGCGGGAGCCAGAGATTTAGGGACGTGGGGAGATCTCTACCCTGTTCAGGAGCAGGATATGCTGACGTTCATTCAGCAGCGGCTTAAATCGATGGAGGCTGATGGTTCGCTTGCCCGTGAGCAGAAAGCCGTTCAGGAGCGTGTAAAAGCGCATATTCTCAGGCCACCTCCGGTAACGGGCCTTCGTTTAGCCGATAAAAGCGAAACCCGTTATATCGACCCCACGTTTACCGTCGATAAAGATATTGCTGACGGTAAGGGCGTTGTTTTCGCGCATAAAGGCGACAAAATCAATCCACTGGAGCATGTGCCATTCAGGGAAACCCTTTACTTCATCGACGGCGACGATAAACGTCAGATTGACTGGATGAAACAGCAAAAGCCGGACACGGTGATCAGTAAAATTGTCCTGGTGAACGGCAACATTAAAACCAGCGGTGAAAGCCTTGACGCTCAGGTTTACTTTGATCAGAACGGCACGTTAAGCCGTAAGTTTCAGCTTGACGCCGTTCCGGCCAGAGTGACCGTAGCCGCTGACGGTAAACGTCTGCGGGTGGATACGTTTGCGATGGAGGGCGAGAAGTGAGACTACCGACAGCCCTGATGGTTATCTGTGCGGTGCTTTTCCTGCCCGGAAGGGCCAGCGCATCAGCCGCCGCCTGCGACGGCCATTTTGTTAATCCGATCACCGATATCTGCTGGGAGTGCCTGTTTCCGATAACCATCGGGAGCATACCGGTTGCGCCGGGTAATGTGGCCGATACGGAAAATCCTGCCAGTCCCATCCAGTTATGCCCGATGGGCGTCTTTTACCGGATCGGGCTGGCGATAGGCTTCTGGGAGCCAATGGCGATCACCGATGTCACCCGCTCCCCTTTTTGTCTGGTCAATATGGGAGGGATAAAGCTCGATATCGGTAAAGTCGGCATGGGAGTGGGTGAGCAGGAAAATAATGAAGTGCCAAACGTGTTTTATCACGTTCACTGGTACAAATACCCGCTGGTAGCCTGGCTGAACATTATTACTTCTGTGGGCTGTTTGCAGGGCGGGGACATGGATATCGGTTATCTGACTGAGCTTGACCCGATGTGGAATGACGATCAGCTTTCTCTCATTATTAACCCTGAAGCGGCGCTGTTCGGTAACGTCATTGCACAGGGAGCCTGTGCCGCAGATGCCGCCGCCAGCCTGGTGAAGCCCATCGATGCGCTGTTCTGGTGTGCCGGGAGTCACGGCTCGCTGTATCCGTTTACCGGCACAGTCACCAATGAATACAGCCCTGCGCAGTCGTCGGTGCTGCTTTCCGAGCGAATGGCCTTCAAGCTGCACCGTGAAGGACTGGTAATGGAGAGCGTGGGTGCGGATACGGCGGTATGTTTTGAGTATCCTTCGCCCATTATTCCCAAAAGCCGCTGGCGATATCAGATGGTGAATACGCTTCCTGACCCTCTGGCCTGCCATCCTTTCGGGCAGAGCACGCTGACCTGGCAGACAGGGCACCTCACCCCCAATGACAAGAAGAATTACGGTTATTTAATGTGGCGTAAGCGTAACTGCGTCTTTCTCTGAACAGGAGTGTTAATTATGAAATGCCTGCCTGTATTATTTATGGCGGTTTTCCCCTGCCTGTGTCATGCAGGAACAATATCTGAAGACCGGGATTTTATTGACAGGATGCAATCGGCTGAATCTCAGGCGCAAAAAGTGGAAGCACCTGACTTCATAAAGCAGTTGCAGAATAAGGGAGTCTCCAGAAATAATTCAGATTTCATCAATAACCTTCAGCAAAAGCAGCAAATGCAATATCAGGAGGCCGCACAAAAACCGCAGCCCGTCATTCAATATTTCGTCTCTTTTTCAATTCCCCGAAGTGGCCTTGCTATTATGCTGAATAATGCCGCTCAGTTTGCTATTCCGGTCAATATTCGCGGGATGATTAATAATGATTTCCGTCAGACAGCGAATACTATTTTTGAAATGACAAAGGGCAGTAATAAAGGCGGCGTTCAGATAAACCCCAAAGCCTTCCGGCAGTACGGGATAACCGCTGTTCCGGCACTGGTTGTGACGTGCGGAGACACGTTTGATCGCGTATCCGGTGATATCCGCATTGATGGTCTGCTGCGCAAGGTTGCTGAAGGTGGGGACTGTGCTGATGTGGCGAGGGCTGCACTGAAGGAGGCCGCGCAATGAAATCATTATGGTTGGTGATAGCGCTGATGGCGGGATTTATCGTTAACTTTCCGGTCACGGCGAACGACGATTTTAACAGTGGTATGAATTATGCCAAAGGGCAGAAGGGAAAGGATCTTGATACCTTTAAGTCATTTAAACCAGCAGATAACCTGCCTGACTACAGCAGCAGTCCGGATGCAACGAAGTACTACGGCGGCGTGCAAAGTTCGGGTGCTGATTTAACCTCGCCGGGCAGCAATACGCTGAACAATACCGAGTGGGGTAAGGCCGTCACCGATTCTATCAGTAAGCAGCCTAAAGATATGGTAACGGCTGATTCCCCGTTTCTGGATAATGGCCGCAATGCCGAGAATAACGCTGAAACGGTATTCGACCCCAAACTGTGTGAGTCAAAGGAATTCGAGAAAAGCGTATTCACTAATTATGTCTGCGACCGGGATTTGCAGGTTCAGCAATACTGCACCCGGACAGCCACGATAACCGGAGACTGGACGACGGACTGGGAAAATAAATATTACGAAATATCCCCCGCGTATTCCCGAAATGGCAAGCAAATCGTGTTTTCATTCACGATGCCCGCGTCAGGCGTCATACAAAGCGCAAATCTGAAGGTTGACTCCAGTCAGTATCTTATGAAATCGCAGGTTAATTTTATGAATACCACCTTCTTTATTAACCAGTATGAAGATACACCGCTGAATGCCGCAGGGATGAACATAACAAAAGACCAGATCATCAGCGGAACAAGCTGCTCAGGAAGCGGTAAATGCACGGGGTCAGTTGATGATATTTTGTATCAGGCGTTTCTGAGCGGTAAGGCAAAATTAACCCTAAAAATGACGCTACGGGTCGAAACAAGAAAGTGGAATCCGAGAGTGGAGTGGTCTGAAAACTGCCCATTTGATAAAGCTGAAGGCAGTCTGACCGGCACGGAGTGCACGGAGCCGGGCGGCGATAAAACGGTAACAGTGGAGGGTAAGCCCTATACCGTTCATCAGGACTGCTGGGCGTACCGTGACAGCTATCTGACCCAGAGCGAAAGCGAGGGAACCTGCGGGGCCTATATCCATAATGCGGCCTGTAATGTCGTCAATCAGCAGTGTGTGGATCAGGGGGACGGTGCCTGTCTCCACGCCAACATCACGTATTCATGTGAAACGAAGATGAAAGGAGAAGGCCAGGTCTGCGGTGATGAACTTTTCTGTACTGACGGAAGCTGCGTGCTGGATAACAACGGCAAAAACGACATGTTTGCCAAAGCGGCATCGGAACTGGCGGCGGTCGCGGCAGCGGGCAAGGACGTTGCCGAACTGAACAGCAATGATGTGAAAATCTTCACGGGCAAGGGCGTGTCCTGCAAGAAGTTTGCCGCCGGGTTCAGCAACTGCTGTAAAGATTCAGGCTGGGGGCAGGACGTGGGGCTTGCTAGTTGTAGCAGTGACGAAAAGGCCCTGGGTAAGGCGAAGGAGAAGCGCCTGACCGTTTATGTCGGGGAATATTGCAGTAAAAAAGTGCTGGGTATCTGTCTCGAGAAAAAGCGGGGTTACTGTGAGTTTGATTCCAAACTGGCACAAATCGTCCAGCAACAGGGGCGTTCATGGCAGCTCGGGATCGGGTTTGGTTCAGGTAAGTCACCTGACTGCCGGGGGATTACGCCGGAAGAACTCCAGAAGATAGATTTTTCAAAAGTCGATTTCTCCGCGTTTTATGACGATCTGAACAGTGGCAGTGATATTCCCGCTGACAATAATCAGATGGAGAAAATGAAAGAGCGGATGAAAGCCATGTTTGACCAGGGGAGCAGCCACTGATGCGAAAAGCCTGTTATCTGATCCTCGCTGCTGCCGGGTTCATCGGGGGACACGCCCAGGCCAGCGATACCCGGCTTGGTGGCTTTCCCGACAGTGAGGCACAGGGCTGGATTTGGTACAACGAGCCAGTATCTCCTGACGAGGACGAGCCGCCGTCAGCACCGCCTCCCTCAGCAATATCACCGGAAAATGCCACGGAACTGAAAGAGAAATTGCAGGCAGCGACGAAGGCCGCGCTCGATAAAGCGATTATGTTCCCTTCTGCTGAAAATTTCAGACGATACAAACTGCTACAAGATTTCTGGGCGGAAAAATCGTCGCAGTTTGCTCAGTCCTCAAAAGAGGCGCTACTGAAGTTTCCCGAACTGGATTACAACCTGCGTTACAGTCATTACAACGGAACGGCCAGTACCCGTCAGGCGATGCAACGCCAGCGCGAAAAAGAGGCCATTGTTAAATTGTCTGCGGATAACGGGCTGTTTTATTTCTACCGGGGGAAAGAGCCGGTGGATGTGCTGATGGGCGTGGTTGTGCGGTCGTTCGTCAGGGAGTACGGCATCAATCTTATCTATGTGTCAGTGGATGGCAAAATTGCGCCGGAACTGCCGGGGTCACGGCCTGACAACGGTCAGACGGAGGCCATGCATATTACCCATTACCCAGCGCTTTTTCTGGTGAACCCCCGCACGGAGGCTTATCAGCCTCTGGCGTATGGCTTCCATTCTCAGGAAGACTTAGCCTCGCAATTCCTTCTGGTGGCAACCGACTTCGCCCCCGGCTTCTGAACGTCAGACTGCCGCGCTTCGCTTGTCGTCCGGGCCGTTGAGCCAGAATCAATTCTGACTCCCCGGCCCGGAGCCGAAAAAAACACTCCAACTATCAGACGGGTGCCTTATAGCTGCACCGGCGCTGCCGTGTTCTGCCCGGAGGATACCGCCGTCACGACAGCCTGATTTAACGACTCTTTAATACAGGTGAATTTATGCGATGTATTCCTGCTCTTCCTTTCCTTCTGCTGGCATTCACGGCCAGCGCGTCCGTCAATGCCACAACCTGGGATGATATCGCCAGGCTCGAAGCTCATAAACACACGCAGCAGAGCACCGGCGTACCTGTTGCCACTCAACCCGGAGCGGTATTACACCGACTCAGCGACGGGCGGCAGGTAAATCTTCGGGACTGGAAAATCGTCCTCTTTATGTCGTCTTCCTGTCCACATTGCCATGCTTTTGATCCCGTTCTGAAAGCTATTGCTAAGGACACCGGCTTTTCCGTTTTCCCTTACACCCTGGATGGCCGGGGCGATGCGTCATGGCCGCAGGCAGTTCCTGCCCCGCCGATGGTGATCACTGAATTCTTTGCGCAGGGCCTGCCTATTGCCACGCCCACGCTGTTTCTGGTGAACGTTAACAACATGAAAACCTTCCCCCTTCAGCAGGGGGAAAGTGAACGTGAAGCCTTTATGGCGCGGCTTGACGAAGTGCTGCGCTTTGCGATGGATAATGGAGAAGCACGATGAGCAGCATTCTGAAAAAAAGCGTGCTGGCCGGGGCGCTGTGCTTTTACACGCTGATGGCCGGAGCAAGCCTTAACGATGATATGAACAAGTTTTTTGGCAAGCTGGGCTATGAGCAGAACACCACCACCCCGAAGGTCTGGCAGGGACAGGCGGCAGGTTATGCCACGGGCGGGGCGTTGTATGCACGAACGTCAGCGAAAGATGTGCAACTGGTATCACTTCAGTTACCCAGCCTGAACGCCGGTTGTGGCGGTATCGATATGTTTCTGGGTTCCTTTTCCTTTATCAGCAAGGATGAATTCATTCAGTTTGCCAAATCCATTCTCAGTAACGCGCCGGGGCTGTTCTTCGACCTGGCCCTGAAGACAGTAACCCCGCAACTGGCGTCGGCAAAGGATTTCCTTCAGAAACTGGCGTCCGATGTTAACAGTTCAAATATGAGTAGCTGTCAGGCTGCAAGAGGCATCGTCGGCGGGTTGTGGCCTGAAACGCAGGAGAACGCCAGCGCGGTTTGTCAGACTATCGGCAGCGATTCCAATTTCTTCTCGGACTGGGCGGCGGCGCGTCAGGGCTGCGGCACCGGGGGGCAGTACAAAAATATGAGTAACAAAGCCGGGGCTGATATGAAAGACCAGGTGCTGCGTAACAAAAACCTGATATGGGATTCACTTGAAAAAAATCAGGTATTCAGCGGAAACAAGGAGTTAAAAGAGTTCGCCATGAGTATTACCGGCACCCTCATTTTTGATGATGATGGTAAGCCGCAGCCCCTTACGGCCATGACGACAAATGAAGACCTGATCCATGCGTTGTTGCATGGCGGTACGGCTAAAATCTATACCTGCAATGACGGTGAATGCCTGAAGGCAACGATTGGTGAAGTGACGATCAGCGCGGAGAACTCCCTCAGCGGTCAGGTCAATAAAATGTTGCAGAGTATTGGCAGTAAAGCCTATGCCGATGAGGCACTGACGGAAAAGGAAAAAGGCTTTATTACGTCCACTTCTGTTCCGGTATTGCGTTACCTCGTTGACCCCCTTTCTCTGGGCGTCTCCGATTCGGTCATCTATCAGCTTTCTGATTACATCAGCTTCGACATTCTCATCCAGTACATGCAGGAAGTGATGCAGCAGGCCCGCGTTATGCTGGCGAGTAAAAGTTATCCGGACAGTGCGCTTAAGCCGTTGCAGGAAAGTATGGCGAACGCGAACCGTCAACTGGCGATCATGCAGTCCAGGGTTCAGGTACAGCAGGATGCATTAATGGTTGTTGAACGTCAGATGGGTTACATGCGTCAGCAACTGTCCGGACGGTTACTCGACCGCTATCAGAATAACTATCGCTTTTCCGGAGGTATGTAATTATGCAGGTGATTTATACCATTACGGGTGGTGACTGGCTGGCTGACTCGCTGAATGCCGTGGCGGTATTAACCGCGTCGGCCACCTGGGGAACCCTGATAAAATGGGCTTCCATCTTTTCTGTTCTCGCCGTGGTGTGGAGCTGGTTACAGAAGAAAGATGTACTGACCTTCATCAAATGGGTGGCGGTGATGGTTATTGTGCCGGGTGTGCTCATCGCCAATAAACATTCGGTGCAGGTTATCGATATTACCGATCCGACAGCCGTTCATCAGGTGGACAATGTGCCTGGCGGGCTGGCTATTCCGGCGTCATTTATCACATCGATAGGGTATGCGCTGACGCAGAGCTACGAGGAGGTTTTCCATCGCCCTGATGCGGTGTCGTACAACAAAACCGGGATGTTGTTTGGCTCCGAACTGGTAAAGGCCAGTACCGGTTTTACCTTCGCTGACGGTACGATTGCTGGACTTTTTTCTGATTATGTTCAGAACTGTGTGATAGGCGATATCTTCCTTAATCATAAGTATTCAATGGAGGATTTGATGAACAGTACCGATCCGTATTCGATGATATTTGAAAAACCCAGCCCGCTTAGAGGGATATTCGACAAAGCGGGGAGTTTTCAGACCTGCCAGCAGGCCGCAGTAACCCTGCAACAGCAGATAGGTACAGACTCTTCTGGCGGCGGCAAAACATTCTCGTACTGGGCGCAGAAACTGTTCGGTGCTAAGACTAACCGTGAGCAGTTGTTTGCCTCCCTTCTGGGTGACAGCTACGGTTATTTTTATAATGCTGGTAGCAGCGCGAGCGGCATTATTAAACAGAATGTTGTGATGAATGGACTTCGCAAAGGGATCAGCGCTTATGCCGCACGGAATGGCGATACCGCCAGTATGATGAATATTGCGACGGAAACGGCTACTGAGAAGCAAATCATGCAGCAGTCTGTCAGCGCCAATATCGCGATGAAGTACCTGCCAATCATGCAGACTGTTCTGCTCGGTATGATGATCGGGCTTTTCCCTGTGATGATCGTGCTGGCTATTATTAACACGCTCACCTGGACTGTTCTCAAGGGGTATATTTTTACGCTGGCCTACCTTCAGGCATGGCCGTTGCTCTTTGCGATACTGAATAATGCCATGACGTTTTA
>NZ_JBDPJL010000003.1:0-68956 GCF_041021625.1 Enterobacter sp. MALB-1 | reverse complement strand
CAATGCTGGTCGAACTTGGTCTTCGGGTCTATGAAGCGCAAATGGAAAGAAAAGAGTCTTCCTTTAATCAGGCGCTCTATAATAAAACTATCCTTGAAAATGTAATGAAAACTCAATTTATTGTCAGCAAGCTGCTGGCGATGGAGTCGCTGAGTCCACATCTCGCAGGAAATGAAAAATTTGATTTCAGGGATATGGTTACGTGTATACGTGAAGATGTGCAACAGATTGTTGAAAAATTCTTCCCACAGGAGGAAGAGTCTCAAGATAATTAGCTGAAAATGTTTGATAAATAGGATTTAGATCTGCTGTTTTTGAGTGACTTTGTCGTCAGTAATTGATATATTTTATGCAGACATAAGTAAAATTTGATGCCCGCCATTCAATTTGGTGGGTCGCCGGTACACCGGGCTAGACCCCCGGGTGTACCGACTATACACAGAAACCTTCAGAGGAGGCTTCAATGCACCCGCGCGATCCTAGAGATCTCTCCGAACCAAGTCAATCATTAGATGATATTGTGAAGCGTTTTGATGCGCTTTATAAGTGCTCGCCTTTGCCTTTTTGCATTCGAGATCAATCCAGAAACACCATATATAAAAACGATGCATATTTAGATTTCTTCCACCCATTATCTAAGTGTTTTTCAGGTGTCAGTTTTGATCCTGATGAAGTTGAGCTTGATTTGTCGACAATTGAGTTAGAGGCCTTTGTTATGGGGCCGGACACAGCTATTTGTAGAACTTTTAATTTGAATGGTGAGTTTTACCAGTTACGTGTTGAAATTCGCATTCTAAATAAAGAATTATATGCTTTCTGGTTTATTAATTACTTCCCGGATTATCAAGCTTTATTCAATACTTCGAATAGGATAAAAAATGATGACTTTGATTTTGATATTTTCCTTTCGGGGTTGACAAATAAGAAAATGATTACGTTGTGTTTTTCAATTCTTGGCTTTCAACTTCATACAATGGCGCAATATTTAGGTGTTTCTGAAAAAGCAATTTCAAGCAGACTTTCTAGTGTGAAGAATGAACTTGCAAAATATTTTACTGATTATGATGACTTCAGATTCTACTGCATGAGAATGGACGTATACAGAAAGGTGAGAATGGTTGTCCTTAAAGTTTTGAATGTTAAATTTATGTAAAAAATATAGTGGAATTTTTCGCGTATTGAATAAATTGTATTCAATGTGTCACTATCCTGACGCAGGAATATGTTGAGAGGGAAAACATGATTAGACGTCACAGGCTTCGTGGCCCAACGGTAACTATGTCGATCTACCTTGACCCACAAACCGATCTTCTTATTTTGAAGGCGAAGGACAGAAGTGGTCGTTCTAAATCAGCTGAAGCGCTGATTCGGTTACGTGACCACCTGGAAAAATTCCCTGATTTCTATAACTCTGAAATGGCGGAGGTGATCCCAAACAATCTTGAACCCAAGTCACAAAACTAGTTTTTTAGGATTTTTATTTCAACAAATCTATCCGGTGTAATTAAAGGATTAATGAATATGACTGATGTGTCTGTTATTAACGCTGTACCCGCGACCTCTGCAAAGAAAAAATTCAGCAAAGTCGCGTTACTCAAAGCGCTGAAGTTTGCCCTGCCTGTCGCAGCCCTTGCTGCGTTTTTCCCTGAAACGGTTCTGGCCTCGACTGCGGGTAAAGATCTGATGTCCAGCGGCGATGCAACCGTTAAAGGTACATTTGGTAAAGATTCCAGCGTGGTTAAGTGGGTTATTCTTGCAGAAGTCCTGGTAGGGGCCGTGATGTATATGACGACCAAGAACCTCAAGTTCCTGGCGGGCTTTGCGATCCTGTCCGTATTCGTCACGGTAGGTATGTCTGTCGCAGGATACTGATATCCAGCGACAGCCGTTCAGAGCCACTTCCGACTATTAAATTCCGGTTTAATTCTGAATGCCCTTCACGAGCATTCACGGGAGGGCTTTGCCTGTAATCCGGCTGGCAGGTATTTCCATACTGCCAGCTGTACCGGAGACGGAACATATATGGCAGATGAATCTCTCAAAAAATATCGCTTTCCCGAAACCCTGACGAATCAGAGCCGCTGGTTTGGCCTTCCTGTGGATGAACTTATTCCGGCCATTATCTGCCTGGGGTGGGGATTCTGGACCCAGCATTATATTCCCGGAATTATCGCTGCCGTACTGGCCTATCTTGGAATTAAAAAGCTCAAGAAAGGGCGGGGCAGTTCATGGCTGCGGGACCTGGTCTACTGGTATATGCCGACCTCACTGCTGAGGGGGATTTTTCATGATGTACCCGACTCATGCTACCGCCAGTGGATTAAATAGACAGGAATAATCAGATGGAACACGGAGCACGATTAAGTACACAGCGGGTTATTGCCATCGGCTTTATTGCCATGGGGGTGGTTATTCTGGGAAGTATCACCACCAATGTTATTCAGGCCGTCAACAACTACCGTCTTCAGAATGAGCAGAAGTCTATCGTCACGCCAATGCTTTTCAACGCGCCGTTTGCCGTGTCGCAGAACCAGGCGGATGCCTCCTACCTGCAGCAGATGGCCCTGTCGCTTATCGCCCTTCGCCTGAATGTTACCCCGGAAACCGTTGATGCCTCTCATGAGCAGCTGCTGGCCTATGTCAAACCCGCAGCGCAGAACGAGCTGAAAATCCGGCTTGCTGAGGATGCGAAGCGCATTAAGGACAACAACGTTAACTCGTCTTTCTATATGACCAGCGTGAAGGTTTATCCGGCAAGCAGCCGCGTGGACGTGCGGGGCCAGCTGAAGACCTGGATAGGCGACTCGAAACCGTATCCCGAGCTGAAACAGTACGTTCTCAAGTTCGAGCGTGAGGACGGCATCAGCTGGCTCAGTCACTTCGGAGAAATCACCGATGAACAAAAATAGTCGCCGTGCGCTGCTGGCGTTGCTGATGCTCGCTTCCGGTCAGACGGTCGCCGCACCCGCTGCGCTCTCTGCCACGATTGTTCCACTGACGAACGGCGGACAGGCCAGCATCGCGGTCAGCAACACCGACCCGAACCTTTTCACGGTCGCAGGTGACCGCGTGACGGCCCTGACCAGCCTCGACGGTGAGCTGACGCGCCAGGAACAAACGGCAAGCGGCGGTGTGATTGTCAGCACCCTCAACAAGAAGCCTTTCACGTTTATTCTGGAAACCGAACGCGGCCTCAACTTCTCGGTACAGGCTGTGCCGCGTGCGGGCGCGGGGCGAACCATCCGGCTGGTCAGCGAGCTATCCGGTACGGGCGAAGCGGCGCGCACCTGGGAAGAGTCCTCCCCCTACGAGGCCACGCTGGTTTCCCTGAGCCAGCATCTGCTGGGCGGGCAGCTTCCGTCCGGCTGGCAGGCCATTCCCGTCACACATGAATCCCTCAACGCTCCCGCCGGACTATCAGCAGTCCCGGAGCGCGTCTGGGTGGGCAATCACCTTAAGGTGGTGCGCTATCGCGTCACCAACAATACCGGAATGGCCCGCAACATCGCGGAAAGCGACTTCTGGCAGAGCGGCATTCGCGGAGTGCTATTCGGGGAAGCCTCGCGTCAGCTGATGGCGGGTGGCGCCCTGCAGGTCTTCATTATCAGCAGCGGAGGTGCGGCTGATGGCCAGCATTAATTCAGTGGTGAAGCGCAAGCAGTTTATCTGGCTGGGTATCGTGCTGGCGACCGTGGGCGTGGTGGGCGGCGGCGGCTGGTATCTGGCGGATGCACGCTACGAGGGCAGCAGCGATGCGGCAGCCGCCGGCGAGCCTGCGCCCGATATGACCGGCGTGGTGGACAGCACCTTTGACCAGAAGGTGCAGCAGCATGCCACGACCGAGATGCAGGCTACCGCCTCCGAAATGCAGAAGCAGTATGCCGAAATGCGCCGCGAGCTTGAGCTGCTCAGCAAGGGGCAGGCAGGCTACCAGCACCAGATTGACAAGCTTAACCAGGACAATGCGGCGCTTTCCGCTCAGGTCAGCGCGCTGGGGGCAAAACCCGTCACCGCATCGGGTGAGCCGGCCCCGCAGCCGCCAGTGCCTGCGCCGGGGCCTGAAGGTGAGCCGCAGCCGGCCGGTTTCCCGCCACAGACGGGGGCCGTCCCGCCGCCGACCGCGTTCTATCCGGGTAACGGCGTCACGCCGCCGGCGCAGGTACAGTACCAGCCCATCCCCGTACCCAACCAGCTGCGCCGGCAGTCTTTTGCCCGCAGCGACGAGAGCAAAGGTCCGTCCCTGCCGTACATCCCGTCGGGCAGCTTTGCCAAATCGATGCTGATTGAGGGGGCTGACGCCAACGCCTCCGTAACCGGTAACGAGTCCACGGTGCCGATGCAGCTGCGCATTACCGGCAGGGTGGAAATGCCCAACAGCAAAAGCTACGACCTCACCGGCTGCTTCATTGGGCTTGAGGCCTGGGGCGACGTGTCCAGCGAGCGCGCCATCGTACGCACCCGCAACATCAGCTGCCTGAAGCACGGCGTCACCATCGACCAGCCCATTGCCGGACACGTGAGCTTCCGGGGTAAAAACGGCATCAAGGGTGAGGTGGTGATGCGAAACGGCAAAATCCTCGGCTGGGCATGGGGCGCGGGTTTTGTTGACGGCATCGGTCAGGGCGTGCAGACCGCGTCCCAGCCTTCGGTCGGACTCGGCGCCACGGCATCCCTCGGCGCGGGTGACGTGATGAAGATGGGGATTGGCGGAGGTGCCTCCAAAGCCGCTCAGACCCTCAGCGACTACTACATCAAACGCGCAGAGCAGTACCACCCCGTCATCCCGATTGGGGCGGGTAACGAAGTGACCGTTGTCTTTCAGGACGGTTTTCAGCTGAAAACCATTGAAGAGCTGGCGCTCGATAATGACAGACGCAAAGCGGAGAGCGATGAACGCAGTCCGGTTCCGCCGCCGTCAGTCCCGCAGGGCGGCATGAACGGGTTCAGTACCGACCAGATGCTCAACCAGCTGGGCAGGCTTAACCAGAGCCAGTTTATGCCGAAGGCCGACTCACAATAACCCCACGTAAAGGAACCGCAAATGAACAAGACAGTGCCTGTTGCGCTCACGCTGGCCAGTCTCCTGACGCTGTCGGGATGTGCCGGTACAACGAGCGATTTTGAGTGTAACGCGACGACATCCGACACCTGCATGACCATCGAGCAGGCCAATGAGAAAGCCAAACGACTGGAGGAGGCCAGCACGGTAAAGTCGGGTGCGACATCGCTGCCGCGCCTGGCTGAGGGTAATTTCCGGACCCGGTCCGTGCAGCCCCTCACGCTGGCGGCTGAACCGGTGCATGCCATCGCATCCAGAAATACACCGCTGACGGGCGCGCCAACTCTCCCCCGCCCGCAGCCGCACTCAGCCTCACGGGCGCCGCTCTCCACGGTCACGCCGGTTATTGCGCCGCCGCCAGGGCGCGAGTCCATCGTGGACCCGAGGCCGCTTCGCGTCGGTGAAAAGACGGCCGGGCTGTGGATCGCGCCCTATATCGATACGCAGGACGTTTATCACCAGCCGACGCGGGTGTTTTTTGTTGTGAAACCCTCAGCGTGGGGAACCCCGCGCGTTAACTGAATCCTGAACCGCCACCGCGTGTGGCGCCCATTTTAACAATCCGTCGTTATCACGCGTGCCCTGAAACGTGAAAAGGGATGGGCGGTAGCGTGTCCGGACAGTGTGAGCAGGGAGCGTTGATGGCAGACGAACTCGATCTCCTGCAGGAGCAGGACGAATTGCTGAACCAGCTTCATATACAGGCCGCGAGGCAGCGGTCCTGCCTGGAGGGCAAAAGCCGTAAACGGTGCGAATGCTGTGGCAATCGCATCCCCCTCAGGCGGCAGCAGGCCATCCCGGGCGTACGTACCTGTACGGAATGCCAGCGGGCTTTTGAAATACGACAAAAACAGTATCTGAGGTGACCGATGGGAAGAAGAAAAACCAATGTGATGGTCGTGGGGAAAACTGGTAGCGGTAAGACAGCCATCAGCGTTGATGTTATGCGGATCTTTTTATCAGAACGACAACTCCGCGACTGGCGTGAACTGCGCAAAGACATTCAGAACGATGGCAAAAAACCAGGAGACGAACATCATGACAACCAGGGATAACGCTGGTCCGGGGAAAACCCGTCACCTTAACGATATTACGGCCTGCTGCGAGGCGCAGGGGATGCGTGTCATCTGTGTTAATGCCGCAGAGCGCGACTTCTGGCTTTCAGCGTCTCAGCAGAGCGCTCCCGCCCTCGACGGGAAGGCTGGGATTTCTCAACACATAATGCAACGCCAGCGTGGGCACTGTCTGTTCCTGGGTAAAGCAGGCTCAGGTATGAGCGTAACAAAACAGCAGATGACCCGGTTTTTCCTGGCGAAGTCTGACGTCAGCCGGATTAAAGCGCTGTACAGCGGAGAGGACGGGGAGAGGCTGGCGGAGGCTATCAGAAACAACTGCAGCGTCTGGTTTCCGCTGAATCCCGGAGGTGACGGGAATGATGCTTAAGCTTCTGTCCGTCCTGCTGTATTGCCTTCGATGGCTTGCCTGGGCTTTTCACTATCTGATTGTCTGGCCTGCCGCCACGCTGATGCTGCTGGTTGCCATGCTTTCGTGGATGGAGAACACCACGCCCGGAGAGGCGATGGCGCAGGAAATTATGGCCGTCACGCATAACGTCAGCAGTGGCGAGTTTCGTATTGCGGCCTGCCGCGATGAACCTTTAGACCCCTTTATACCTCCAGCCCCGCAGGACAAGTCCTCCGGCCTCACGCCGCATGACGCTCCCTCAGCCGTCTGCCATGACCGGGGCAGCGTCGTCACCGATGCAAAAGGGTATGCCGCGCATATTGACGGTTCCCTGCGGGTGTTTACGGGATTATGGGCAGTACTGGCCATCATATTTGCAGGGCTGGCCTGGTTTCTGGGGATCAGACCATATTTCCCCCGCTACGTGTTTGTCAAAGTTGCAAGTGACGAGGGGTATATCCGCTGTGCTTCATCCCGTCCGGAGCGGGGGATGGGGGTTCCGGCGATTTTTTCGATGAAAAAGCAGCCCGAAAAACACCAGGGATGCGATGTTTATGCATCTCCTGTGTCCTGCGTGACTTACGACAAAAACGCTAAATTCCCCAAAAAGGAGGATGACCGTGAGTAATCCACTGGATACCGTCACCCGCACGGTCAACTCGCTGCTGACGGCGCTGAAGATGCCCGATGCGTCCTCTGAGGCGAACGATGTCCTCGGGCAGATGCGCTTCCCGCAGTTCAGCCGTGTGCTGCCGTACCGCGACTACGATGCGGAAACCGGCCTCTTCATGAACGAGAAGACGATGGGCTTTATGCTGGAGGCGCAGCCCATCAACGGCGCCAACGAAACTATCGTGTCGTCGCTGGAAAACCTGATGCGCACAAAGCTGCCCCGCGAGGTGCCGGTGGCCGTTCACCTGGTGTCCAGCCATCTGGTGGGTCAGGATATCGAGTATGGCCTGCGCGAGCTCTCATGGACGGGGGAAAAGGCCGATACGTTCAACGCCATCACCCGCGCCTACTATCTCAGGGCCGCAGAAGAAGGGTTCCCGCTACCCGATCACCTCAACCTGCCGCTGACCCTGCGTAACTACCGGGTGTACATCTCCTGCTGCGTCCCCCGCAAGCGCGGAAGTAAGGCCAGCGTGATGGAGATGGAAAACCAGGTCAAAATCATCCGCGCCTCACTGCAGGGGGCGCAGATAGCCACCCGCAGCGTGGACGCGGATGCCTTTATCCGCATTGCGGGCGAAATGATTAACCATAACCCGGATGCGCTGTATCCCACCGAACGGGAACTGGACCCGCTCAAGGATCTGAACTACCAGTGCGTGGACGATACCTTTGACCTGAAGGTGAAGGCCGACTACATGACGCTGGGGCTGCGCGGTAACGGTCGCAACAGCACCGCGCGCATCATGAACTTTCAGCTGACCAAAAATCCGGAGCTGGCCTTCCTCTGGAATATGGCCGACAACTACAGCAACCTTCTCAACCCGGAACTGTCCGTTTCGTGCCCGTTTATCCTGACGCTGGTCCTCAGCGTGGAAGACCAGGTAAAGGCGCAGAACGAGGCCAACCTGAAGTTCATGGATCTTGAGAAGAAGTCCAAGACAAGCTATGCCAAGTTCTTCCCGGGCGTGGCGCAGGAGGCAAAAGAGTGGGGCGATCTGCGCCAGCGCCTGTCGTCCGGGCAGTCCTCGCTGGTGAGCTATTTTCTGAACGTGACCCTCTTCTGCCGCGATGACCAGGAAACTGCGCTGAAGGTCGAGCAGGACGTGCTGAACAGCTTTCGCAAAAATGGCTTCGAGCTGATTTCCCCGCGCTTTAACCATATGCGCAATTTTCTCGTGAATCTGCCGTTTATGGCGGGCGGCGGCCTCTTTAAGCAGCTGCGCGAGTCCGGCGTGCTGCAGCGCGCCGAAAGCTTTAATGTCGCCAATCTGATGCCGGTGGTGGCGGACAGCCCGCTGGCCACTTCCGGCCTGCTGGCACCGACCTACCGCAACCAGCTGGCGTTTATCGACCTGTTCAGCCGCGGCATGGGTAACACCAACTTCAATATGGCGGTGTGCGGCACCTCCGGCGCGGGGAAAACCGGGCTTATCCAGCCCCTGATACGCAGCGTCATCGACTCCGGCGGCTTCGCCGTGGTGTTCGACATGGGCGACGGCTACAAGTCACTTTGCGAGAACATGGGCGGGGTCTACCTCGACGGCGAGACGCTGAAGTTTAACCCGTTCGCTAACGTCACCGACGATACCATCGATGAGATGGCCGAACGCCTGCGGGACCAGCTGTCCGTGATGGCCAGCCCCAACGGCAACCTGGACGAGGTGCACGAAGGTCTGCTGCTCAAGGCGGTGAAGGCCACCTGGCTTACGAAGAAAAACCAGGCGCGCATTGACGACGTGGTGGACTACCTGATGATGGCCCGCGACAGCGAGGAGTACAGCGGATCGCCAACCATCCGCAGCCGCCTCGATGAGATGGTGGTGTTGCTGACCCAGTACACCCGCGACGGGGTGTACGGCAGTTACTTTAACTCCGACGAACCGTCCCTGAAGGACGAAGCCCGGATGGTGGTGCTTGAGCTCGGCGGACTGGAGGACAGGCCGTCCCTTCTGGTGGCGGTGATGTTCTCGCTCATTCTCTACATTGAGAACCGCATGTACCGCACGCCGCGCAGCCTGAAGAAGCTCAACGTGATAGACGAAGGCTGGCGCCTGCTGGACTTCAAAAATAACAAGGTCGGGGCGTTTATCGAGAAGGGCTACCGTACCGCCCGTCGCCATACCGGTTCGTACATCACCATTACACAGAACATCGTCGATTTTGACTCGGAAACGGCCTCCAGCGCCGCCCGCGCGGCATGGGGTAACTCGTCCTACAAAATTATCCTCAAGCAGTCCGCCAAAGAGTTCGCCAAGTACAACCAGCTGTACCCGGACCAGTATTCGCAGCTGCAGCGCGACATGATTAAGGGTTTTGGCAGCGCGAAGGACAACTGGTTCAGCAGCTTTATGCTGTCGGTTGAGCACCTGACGTCCTGGCACCGCCTGTTCGTCGATCCGCTCAGCCGGGCAATGTACTCCTCGGACGGTCCGGACTTTGAGTTTCTGCAGCAGCGACGCCGGGAGGGGCTGAGTATTCACGAAGCCGTCTGGGAGCTGGCGTGGAAAAAATCCGGGCCGGAAATGGCCGCGCTGGAGCGCTGGCTTCACGAGCATGAAGGGAAGACCATCTCATGAAAAAACACGTACTCATTAACGCCGCGCTGATTGCCGGCATGCTGGCTGCGAGCGCAGGCGTCAGCTGGCTGGTCTGCCAGCTTAACCGTCCTGTGGTTGTGGCCTTCAACATGAAATCCACGGTGGATGCCTTCTTTGACAGCGCCGGTCGCCGTTCGCTTGACGAGGCGCAGACAAAAGCACTCTCAGACCGCTTTAACGCGTCACTGGAGGCCAGCCTCCGGGACTGGCAGATCCGCCATCGTGCCCTCATCCTTGTCGCACCTGCCGTGGTGCAGGGGGCGCCGGATATCACGCGTGAAATCCAGACTGACGTGGCCCGCCGGATGAAGGAGGGGGCGTGATGCGCGCCCTTGCCCTGGGCCTGACGCTGCTGACCGGCAGCGTGACGGCCGCTGACCTCGGGACGTGGGGCGATCTCTGGCCGGTGGCGGAGCCGGATATGCTGACCGTTATCGAAAGCCGGCTGCAGACGCTGGCGCAGTCCGGCGAGATGGACAAAAAGATGGCGGAGTTTAAGGCGCGCGTGGTGCGCAACAGCCAGCGCCCGCCTGCCGTTGAGGGAATAACCCGCGCGGTGCGCTACGAGCGGCGCTGGTTTGATCCGAGCGTGCGGGTGGACAAGGCGCTTGCCGACGACAGGGGCAACGTGTTTGCTCAGGCCGGGCAGGTCTTTAATCCGCTTGATGTGGTGCCGTTTAACGAAACCCTGCTGTTTATCAACGGCGACGATGCGGAGCAGCTCGCGTGGGTACAGCGACAGAAGCCTGACACCCTGATCACCCGCATCATTCTGGTTCAGGGCAACATTCCGCAGACGTCGGAGAAGCTCGACAGCCGCATTTTCTTCGACCAGAACGGGGTGCTGACCGCCCGGTTCGGCATAAGCCAGGTGCCGGCACGGGTAACGGCGGCACCCAGCGGGAAGCGCCTTCAGGTGGAAATTATTCCGCCCGATATGGAGCAGTATGACGCAGGAGGTGCCCGGTGAAAATGCTGACTGCGTGTCTGTTCGGGCTGCTTCTGTGGGGCAACAGCCCCGTGGCTTCGGCGGACGCCGCCTGCGAAGGGCGTTTCGTCAATCCGATCACCGATATCTGCTGGCGCTGCATGTTTCCCCTGTCGCTCGGCAGCACAAAAGTCACGGGCGGAGATTTACCGGACACGTCCAATCCCGGGAGCCCGATACAGTTTTGTCCAATGCCGCCCCCGGTATTTCAGCGCATCGGCCTGGCAATAGGGTACTGGGAGCCCATGGCCATGACCGATGTGGCGCGTTCTCCAGGCTGCATGGTGAACCTCGGTGGATTCACCATTAACCTGGGGAAAATGGGGATGGGCACCGCAAAAAAGGATGAAAAACAGGTGAACGGCGCGTTCTACCACGTCCACTGGTACAAATATCCGCTGACGTACTGGCTCAACATCATCACCTCCCTCGGGTGCCTGCAGGGCGGCGATCTGGATATCGGATACCTGTCTGAAATCGACCCGACATGGGGGGACAGCGCCCTGACCTCCATTCTGAATCCGGAGGCGGTCATTTTTGCCAACCCCATCGCGCAGGGCGCATGTGCGGCCGACGCGGTGGCCAGTGCAGCAAAAACGTCGGTTGACGCGCTGTTCTGGTGCGCCGGATCGCAGGGGTCAATGTATCCCTTTAACGGCTGGGTGAGCAATGAGTCCAGCCCCCTGCAGTCTTCCGTTCTGGTCAGCGAGCGCATGGCGTTCAAGCTGCACCGTCAGGGGCAGATAATGGAGAGCATCGGGGAGGATAAAAAGGTCTGCTTCGAGTATCCGTCACCCATTATTCCCAAAACGCGCTGGCGCTATCAGATGGTGAATATGTATCCGGACGTGGCGCAGTGCCATCCCTTCGGCCGAACGGTCATGCGCTGGGAAACGGGGCGTAACCCGCCGAATACGAAGAAAAACTACGGCTATCTGCTCTGGCGCAAGCGCAACTGCGTCTTCCTCTGAGAAAAAGGAAACTTCCATGAAAACTCTGTCCAGTCTGACGGCGGCGCTGCTGCTGTCAGCATACTGTTGCACTGCGCTGGCGTCAGGAGCTGATGAGGCGAACCGCGAGTTTATTCGTCAGCAGGAGTCTTTCAGCCAGCAGCTGAGGGGGCAGGACAACGCGCCGCTGCGCCAGATTCTGGAGCAGCAGGTGCGCCAGAACCCTCTTTCAGCAGACGACGCCCGTTTTATCGGGGAGCTGAAACAGCGCCAGCGCGAGGACCTGCAGGATAAACCGACGCACGGCGCGCTCTATTTCGTCTCTTTTGCCATCCCGCAGGCGGGGCTTAAGCGCATGCTGACCGAGGCGCGCCGCTACGACATTCCCGCCACCCTGCGGGGCATGGTCAACAACGACATGAAAACGACGGCAACCGCCGTGATGGCGCTTGTTCAGGACGGTTCAGCCAGCGGTGTTGCCATCGATCCCACCCGCTTTCGTGAGTACGGGATCACCAGCGTGCCGTCCCTGGTGGTGTACTGCGAGGCGGGCCACGACGTGATTCGCGGCAATCTTCATCTGAAGCAGGCGCTGGAAAAGGTGGTGGAGAAGGGCGAGTGCAGGGATGAGGCGCAACAGCTGCTTAGTAAAGGAGAGGCCCGATGAAAAGAGCAATACTGATGCCGGTGCTGGCCATTGCCACCACGATGGCGGGCGTAAATGCATTTGCCGATGCTGACGCGCAGTACAGAGCGGGGGCTGATTTTGCCCGTCAGGTACAGGGGCAGGGGGAGAGCAGCCTGAAAAACTTTAACCCCTCAGCGTCTATCCCCAACTATACCGCCTCGCCCGGTGAGAAGAAGTACTATGGCGGCGTGACGGCGACCGGTGATGGTGCGCTGAAAGCGGACGGTACCACGGGCTGGACTACTAATGAGGCCACAAAGGCCGTCACCGACTCGTTTGTTAACAACCCGAAGGAGCCCATTTCACCCGACGCGCCGTTTATTAAGGCCAGCCAGGATGTCCAGTCCCGCGCCGATACCATCATCGGCAAAACGGGGCAGACGCAGTGCGAAGCGCAGAACATCAGCCGCAGCGAGTTCACCAACTATACCTGTGAGCGCGACCTGCTGGTTGAGCAGGCCTGTACGCGCACGGCCAGCATTACCGGCCACTACGAAAACACCACGGTGACGCGCACCTACACGGTGCCCAACAGCGACTTTACCTATACATACGACGGCAACAAGACGGTGAACTTCAGCTTCCGAGCGCCTGCAACCGGTACCGTGCTGAGCGCGTCGGTTGCCGTCCATTTTAATGACAAAAATATGTACTACGGCTTCTCGTGGTGGGGCGTAAATGCGGATTCTGTGGCTAAAAGGGATAACGGATGGGCGCTGCCCGGTGCCGCGGGGGCTGCGCTGACCGCAGGACAGTACTCTCCACAGGGGGCTATGCTCAACAAAAACTGCCTGAGCGGTAAACAATCCCGCTGTCGGGAATATGCTCAGAAGACGCTGTCCTGGATGCAGGGCGGTACGCAGGCCTGGATGACCGCCACCCTGACCATGCAGGTGACGGACAAAAAATGGGTGCCGGACGTGGTCTGGAACGAATCCTGCCCGTTCAGCAAGAGCGAAGGTACGCTCAAAAAGACCGAATGTATTGAGCCGGGGAGCACAAAAACGGTGGTGGTTGACGGGGTGTCATACCCGGTCACGCAGGCTTGCTGGAAGTACAAAGACACGTATATGACCCAGGCTGCTGACAATGGCACCTGCAAAACCTACATGGACAATCCGGCCTGTACGCTTGCCTCACGCACCTGCGCCTTCACGGCAGAAGACGGCAGCGGCTGCCTGCATGAATACGCGACGTACTCCTGTGAAACGCGTACTTCCGGTCAGGTGATGATATGCGGCGGCGACACCTTCTGTCTTGATGGTGACTGTGAGCGGGCGCAGAACGGTAAAAACAACGATTTTGCACCTGTCGTTTCGGCACTCGCCGCGCTGGCCGCTGCGGGCAAGGACGTGGCCGCCATTAACAGCGTTAACGTGCGCGCCTTTACCGGCAGCGCGAAGTTCTGCAAGAAGTTTGCGGCAGGATTCAGCAACTGCTGTAAAGACGGCGGCTGGGGCCAGGACGTCGGGCTTGCCAGGTGCAGCAGCGAGGAGAAAGCGCTGGGCAAGGCCAAAGAGAATAAGCTCACGGTCAGTATCGGTGAGTTCTGTTCAAAAAAAGTGCTCGGCGTCTGTCTCGAGAAAAAGCGCAGCTACTGTCAGTTTGACTCAAAGCTTGCCCAGATAGTGCAGCAGCAGGGACGTAACGGTCAGCTTCACATCGGCTTTGGCAAGGCCAGCAGCCCGGACTGTCGCGGCATCACCCAGACCGAACTGCAGCAAATTAATTTTGAAGCGCTCGACTTCTCGAACTTTTTCGACGATCTGCAAAAGAACAAGAAAATCCCGGATAACGACACCCTGACGAAGCGCGTCCGCGAGGAAATCGCCGCGCAGCTGAAGAACAAACAGTAAGCCACTCATTACTCACTCAGGACTCTCCATCATGAAAATTAAAGGATTTACTGGACGCCTTATCATCAGCCTGATTGTCGCCTCACCGGTGCTTTACTGGTGCGGGAATATCGTTGATGAAACATCGCGCATCGATGTGTTTTTTATGGCGCTGATGGTTGCGCTTTTCGTGGCGGGAGTTCTGCTGGCGTGGCTGTTAAACCCGCTTTTCAAACGATAACCGACCTGCTTCGGGATAAGGAAGGTTCCAGTGAAAATGAGAAAGACAGCGTTAGCGCTGCTGCTTCTTGGCAGCGTTTTTTCCGCCACAGGAAAAGATGCCGGCTGGCAGTGGTACAACGAATCGCACAGAATGCCGGAGGACGACAAATCCTCTTCAGCACAGCCTCAGCAGGCCTCGCCGGACATCATGGAGAAGCTTGCCACGCTTCAGCAGGCCACGAAGCGCGCCATGTACGAGGCCATTCTGTATCCGGGCGTGGAGAACTTTACCCGCTACTTCCGCCTGCAGAACTACTGGACGCAGCAGGCCGGGCTGTTCTCGATGAGCGCCAAAAAAGCCATGCTCGAGCACCCCGAACTGGACTACAACCTGCAGCACAGCCACTACAACGGTACCGTGCGCAACCAGCTGGCGGCGGACTTTGCCGACCAGCGCCGCGCCATTGAAACGCTGGCTCAGCACTATGGCGTGATGTTCTTCTACCGCGGACAGGACCCGATCGACGGCCAGCTGGTTCAGGTCATTAAAAACTTCCGCGAGACGTATCACCTCAGCGTCATTCCGGTCTCCGTGGACGGTATCGTGAATCCACTCCTGCCGGATACCCGAATGGACGGTGGACAGGCCAGCCGGCTGGGTATTCGTTACTTCCCGGCGCTGATGCTGGCCGACCCTAAAAGCGGGACGGTCAAACCCGTCTCGTATGGCTTTATCAGCCAGGATGACCTGGCGAAGCAGTTCCTCAACGTTTCCACAGATTTTGCCCCCAACTTTTAATACAGGGAGAGTTCGCATGCGCAAATTCCGTTTTCGCCTGCCTGAGTTCGACGTGCCCGGATTATGGGTGCTGAGCCTCGGGATATGGTTTCACATTGTTTCCCGCCTGGTCCGGCGCGAGCCGGAGATGGCCATTCTTCTGGCGCAGATAATCGGCGTCTCGATGGCGCTCTGGGGGGGATACCGCATCATCAACCGCTGGATAGATGCCGCCCGTGAGGCCGAAGAGGCCCGTGATGCCGGAGGATGCCGACATGAACCTTAGACATACCGCGTTTACCGTGGCGCTCATGACCCTCAGTCTGGCCACACAGGCTTCCACGATGGACGAGATCAAATCGTTATGGCATCCACAGGGGGCGCGAGCGTCGGGATCTCTGCCTACATCCCCGGAAGACCCTGAAGCTAAGCCACTTCCGGCGAAGCAGCCGGTCTGGTACCGCCTAAGCAACGGGCGCCAGGTCAATCTGGCCGACTGGAAGGTCGTGCTGTTTATGCAGGGACACTGCCCGTACTGCCACCAGTTTGATCCGGTCCTGAAGTCGCTGTCGGCACGGGTGGGGTTTGGGGTGATGGCCTACACCATCGACGGTCAGGGGGATGCGTCCTTTCCCGATGCGCTGCCCGCGCCGCCGGAGGTAATGAAAACCTTTTTCCCTAACCTGCCCGTGGCCACGCCAACCACCTTTCTCGTCAACGTAAACACCCTTGAAGCCCTGCCCCTGCTGCAGGGCGCGACCGACGAACAGGGCTTTATGGCCCGCATGGATACGGTCCTTCAGATGCGCGGAGTGGGTAACAATGGCTGATCAGAACAATGCAGAGGAACACGACATGATGACTTCCGGAATGCTTCAGAGAGCTACGACGCCAGAGTTAATCGCGCTCAGGGCACGGAAAGATGACGCACGGTTCGGCGTTTATGCTGAGTGGGCGGGCATATTGCTCATTGCCGGCGTGCTGTCGCGCGTCTTTATGACATACGTTTTCGATGCCTGCGTCGGCGACTGGCTCAGGGACGGTCACCTGCAGCTGAAAGATTTGTGGAACGTGTTGATGTACGCCATTCCACTGATATTTATCGCGCTGAGCGGCGGGCTTGCCGTTGCAGGTGGCGTTTATGCAATCCTGAACTCGCTTTATACGAAAGGGCAAATGTTCATACTAAAACGAAAAATGGGAAAACTCGCCCTGCAGGCGAGTAGGGAGGGTGCCGATGTTCGTCCGTAAACCTCTCTCCATACTGTGTGGTCTCCTTCTTGCGTGTTCAGCGAGCGTGAGTGCCGACGTGAACAGTGACATGAACACCTTCTTTAATAAGCTGGGCTTTGCGTCCAACACCAGCCAGCCACAGGTCTGGCAGGGCCAGGCCGCGGGCTACGCCACGGGCGGCTCACTCTACGCGCGCACGCAGGTGAAAACCGTCCAGCTTATCTCCATGACGTTGCCCGACATCAACGCCGGCTGCGGCGGCATCGATGCCTATCTGGGCTCCTTCAGCTTTATTAACAGCGATCAGCTGCAGCGTTTCGCCAAGCAGATTATGTCCAATGCGGCCGGATACTTCTTCGATCTGGCGCTGCAGACCACGGTACCGGAAATCAAGACCGCAAAAGACTTCCTGCAGAAGATGGCCAGCGACATTAACAGCATGAACCTCAGCTCCTGCCAGGCGGCGCAGGGGATTGTCGGCGGTCTGTTTCCGCGCACCCAGGTCTCCCAGCAGAAGGTCTGCCAGGACATTGCCGGCGAGAGCAACATGTTTGCAGACTGGGCGGCATCCCGGCAGGGCTGCACCGTGGGGGGAAGCATGGATAAGGTCCGTGATAAGGCCAGTGATAAGGATAAAGAGCGCATAACGAAGAATATCAATGTCATCTGGAATGCGCTCGGAAAGAACCGCATGTTTGACGGGAATAAAGAGCTTAAGGAGTTCATCATGACCCTGACCGGAACAATGGTCTTTGATGAGAAGGGTAATATAACCCCGCTTCCGGCAAGAACGACCGATCGCGACCTTATTCGGGCCATGATGGAGGGGGGGACTGCACGGGTGTATCACTGTAATGACAGCGATAAATGTCTGAAGGTGGTTGCCGATGCTAATGTCACGATCAGCCAGAAAAATGCACTGAAAAATCAGATAAAAGACATCCTTTCCAGCATTCAGAATAAAGCCGTTGCCGATCTAAAGTTAACCGAGAAAGAGAAGGGATTTATCACAAGTACTACCATCCCGGTCTTCAAGTACCTGGTTGATCCTCAGATGCTGGGGGTTTCTAACAGCCTCGTTTATCAGCTAACCGATTACATCGGCTACGACATTCTTCTCCAGTACATCCAGGAGCTGGTCCAGCAGGCCCGTGCAATGGTGGCAACGGGAAACTATGACCAGGCGGTTATCGACAGCATCAATAATAACCTCAATGAAGCCACGCGGCAGATAGCCTCCTTCCAGGCACAGGTGCAGGTACAGCAAGATGCGCTTCTGGTTGTTGACCGCCAGATGAGCTACATGCGCCAGCAGGTCTCGGCACGCATGCTGCAGCGCTACCAGAACAACTATCACTTCGGGGGGGCGCGCTGATGCAGGAAATCTATGTCATCGCGGGCGGCGACTGGCTGACGCAGACGTTGAATGCGATCGTCACGTTCATGTCGACGGAGAACTGGGTTGTTATTCGGCGTATTGCGACGGCTTTCTCTGTGCTGGTTGTGGCCATTTCGTGGATACGACGCCACAACATTATGGATATGCTGGGCTGGGCAGGCGTCATTGTGCTGATGTCGCTGCTGGTCAGTGTTCGCACCTCCGTACAAATAATCGATATCAGTAATCAGACAAAGGTCTATAAAGTCGATAACGTGCCCGTCGGGCTGGCACTGCCTGCATCCCTGACCACCAAAATCGGCTATGCCCTTGTTCAGGGGTATGAAATGGTCTTTTCACAGCCCGACAGCATCACCTACAGCAAAACCGGCATGATATTTGGGGCGAATCTGGTTTCACGCAGTACGGACTTTTTATCACAGAACCCAGAGATAACGACGATATTCACGGACTATGTGCAGAACTGCGTGATGGGCGATATTTTCCTGAATGGAAAATATACCATGGAAGAGCTGATGAACAGCGCAGACCCGTACACGCTGATTTTCTCAAAGCCGAGTCCGCTGAGAGGGATATTCAACAACAATAATCAGTTTTTAACCTGTGAAGAAGCCGCTGCGGTAATTAAGCCAAAACTTGCCCTGGATACTCAGACCGGAGGAAAAACCTGGAGTTACTACGTGCGTCAGCTTTTTGGCGGACGTCCGAATCCCGACATTTTGTTCAGCCAGATGATCGGGGACAGCTATAACTATTTCTATGGGGCCGGTCAGAGCGCCGCGTCGATTGTCCGTCAGAATGTGACGATGAACGCGCTGCGAAACGGTATTATGAGCTACGCCGCCCGCAACGGTGATACCTCAAGCCTGCTGAATATCGCCACTACGTCATCGATGGAGAAGCAGCGGCTGGCGCATGCGACGGTCGGCCAGGTGGCATTACGCTCACTTCCTATGTCTCAGACGTTGATTGTCGGTCTGACCATCGGAATATTCCCCCTGATGGTGCTGGGCGGGATGTTTAACGCCGTCACCCTTAATGTGCTGAAGGGGTACGTGCTGGCTATCATGTGGGTGCAGAGCTGGCCACTGCTTTACGCCATCCTCAACAGCTGCATGACCTTCTATGCGAAGGCTAACGGTTCGCCAGTGGTTCTCTCGGAGTTGTCACAGGTGCAGATAAAATACTCAGACCTCGCTACCACGGCAGGCTATCTGTCCATGCTAATCCCACCGCTTGCATGGGGAATGCTGAAGGGACTGGGGGCGGGGTTCTCAAATCTCTACAGCCATCTGGCCTCTTCCGCTATCAGCCCTGCAGCCACTGCTGCCTCTGGTGCTGTTGATGGTAACTATTCTTATGCCAATATGCAGACAGAAAATGTGAGTGGTTTTAACTGGAACACTAACAGCTCAACGATGTTTGGTCAGATGAGTCAGCAACTGGCTAATGGTGCAACCTCAACACAGATGCGTGATGGTAGTACGGTGACTGATTCTACACAGGCTGCTAGCAAAACACCGCTAAATATTAACTTTTCTCGTCAGATCGCGTCCGCTCAACAAGCAATGGCACGTGAAGCGCAGGCTCAATCGGAAAGTGCGTTGCATGGTTATAGTAGTAGCTTAAGCAGTGCATGGAATACGCTCAGCCAGTTTGGTTCAAACCGTGGTAGCAGTGATTCTATGACTAATGGTGCGGACAGTACCATGAGTGCTCAGGATTCTATGATGGCCAGCCGGATGCGTAGCGCGGTGGAAAGCTATGCGAAGGGACACAACATTAGTAACGAGCAAGCGACTCAAGAATTGGCTTCTCGTAGTACTCGCGCTTCCACTGGCCTTTATGGTGACGTTAACGCCAATGGAGGCATTGGTATCAAGGCGTTCGGTACCGGTGGCGGTATCAACTTTAAAGCTGGTGCGAGGGTCGGTGTTGATGGTGAAGATCTAGATTCGCATCAGGCATCCAGTAGCTCCCGATCCAGCCAAGATGCTCGTCATGATGTGGATGCCAGAGCTACCAAAGACTTCAAAGAGGCAAGTGATTATTTCACCAGCCGTAAACTCACTGAGTCTGGTAGCCACACTGATAATAATGCAACTTCCCGTGCTGACCAACTTTCCATAGCTCTGAATTCTGCTAAACAAAGTTACGACCAGTATACAACCAGTCAAGCTCGTAGCCATGAGTATGCAGAAATGGCGTCACGAACAGAAACTATGAGTGGTCAAGTTAATGAAGATCTTAACCAGCAGTTTGCACAATATGTACGCAAAAACTCCCCGCAGGATGCTGACATGATACTTACCAACACTAGTTCACCCGAAGTAGCTGCGCAGCGGCGAGAGATGGCTTGGTCATTTGTTAAGGAGCAGGTTCAACCAGAGGTAGATAATGCCTATTCTGATGCAAAAAGCACGTTGGGTCAGGGAATGACAAATATTTCTGCTGGCGGTGGTAGGCAGGATGTAATGTCGGACTTTGCGACACATAAAGCAACTGTTGAGAAAGCGACCAGCGAGTCGGGTATAAAAGACAATGTTAAGGGAAATGTTGATGGAATGCTGGATCAAACTCGTAATAGTATTTCAGGAGAACAGAGTGATATTCAGAATGCATCCACAGTAATTAATAATCAATATTCTGAACTGGAAAGTAATCATAGGTCTCAAAATCAAAAGCAGGATAATATGTATAATAATGAGAAATCTGCCCAAAAATCAATTCCAGGAGCGGACAGTCCAGAAGAACTTCTGGCAAAAGCAAGAGAGTTGGAGAATAATCAGAAGAAATAGATAGGGGGTGGAAATGAAAGAAGTTATGCGTGTCCTGTGGGTGTTGTCTGTCCAATACATTGCATGCTGGTTTTCAGGCTGGGATGCTGCCTCTACGTTCTTTATGCTGGTCGTACTATTTTTATGGCAGACGATTTTTACTTACATCAATCATCATCTTTCTAGAAGGAAAGAAGGTGATAGTAGGGATGTTTCATCTTTGATCTATCTATTATGCTCTTTTCCTGCTCTGTTTTCACCGTTGATCTCAATGCTGATTTTTATAGGTCTTACTGTCTTGAGAGTATGTACAATTGGTGGTGTTACAGTAGGAGCTAAGTCACTCAAGGAACAATTTACCTTTGATGGAGCATACATAGGCCAGTCCGATACTGATTGTTCTGAGCCTATGCGTTCAAATCCTGCCACTGGTTTACCGATGTGCGGAGTTGTTGACTCTTCTGGTAACGCTTATGGGAGTTCCATAAGAGTAGATAGTCATTACCATTAATGAATTGACTCATTACCTGATTCCATGGAGGTTGTTATGGTTCAACAAAAAGGAATGAAAGTAGGAACGTTGTTGGCTCTTTTTACCCTCTCAGGGTGTAGCAGTATCAGGGATGTTGAGTATATAGATCCGAAAGGATATTCGGATGTGGCAAGTTATTTAAGTGAAACTTTTGAAAAATCGAACTGTATAGGCACAACTTTCTCGTCTCAAGGACGGAAATTCATAAATTCAGATGGCTTAAACTATCAATTGGGCGGGAAAAACCTACGTTGCTATGTAGCCTCGATTGAAGAGTCGATAGATAGATATTGTGTTGCTAAACAAGGGGAAATGGTACAGGGAGGAACATGGTGTGTAGTGAATAAAATGCCATTGTTTCATGTGAATTATAGCCCTGATACCTCGTTAACTAAAATAGGGCTTGGATATAGTGTTTTCTCTACAGTAGAGCCACCTAGTCCTCAGGCGAAACAGCAATGGTTGAGTTCAGCGGAGAGACTTGGATATATTAGCGAGCGAGTCCAGCAACAGACTGATATAGAAAAGAAAATTGATTTGGCTAATGAGATAAATGAAAAGCAAAAAAAATATATAGCGATGAATGCTGAAGTTGCTGTCAGTATTGGCGATTTGATATGTCGAGAGGATTACGAGGCAAAACCTCATCAATATCCTGGGGTTGCATACTACAAAGCATACGTGGAGAAAAAAGAGAAAAATAAACTACAGTTGCGGTTGGTTTGGCACGGTGGTGATGGGTTTGTAGTTAACGATATAACCAATGTGAATAACATAATCTGGTCAAGCCCTAAAGGGTGGCGTTATTGCAATTGAGTTTATAACACCTCTTTAATAACTAAGCCCGCATGTTCGGGCTGTTTCTTATACTTGCCATTCTGAATATCCATCCTGAATACCGGCTCTACCTATTCTAAACCTCAATGAGGATAATATGAGTTTTAATGCTAAGGATATGACCCAAGGGGGTCAGATCGCGAGCATGCGCATCCGTATGTTCAGTCAAATTGCCAATATTATCGTTTACTGTCTCGTTATTCTCTTCGGCATCATTGTCGCGATTACGCTGTCGGTTAAACTGACCTGGCAGACGTTCGTGAACGGCATGGTTTATTACTGGTGCCAGACGCTGGCCCCCATGCGCGATATTTTCAAATCCCAGCCTGTCTATACCATCCGTTATTATGGCCATGAGCTGAAGTACAACGCGCAGCAAATACTGCAGGACAAATATATCCAGTGGTGCGCAGACCAGGTCTGGACAGCCTTTATTCTTGCCGCCATCATCGCGGCTGTGGTGTGCGTTATTACCTTCTTTGTCACCACCTGGATTCTGGGCCATCAGGGTAAGCAGCAGAGTGAGGACGAGATAACAGGGGGGCGCCAGCTGACTGACGACCCGAAAGCGGTGGCGAAAATGCTCAGGCGCGACGGTCTCGCATCCGACATCAAAATCGGTGAGCTGCCGCTTATTAAGGACTCGGAGATCCAGAACTTCTGTCTGCACGGTACCGTTGGTGCCGGGAAGTCCGAGGTTATTCGCCGCCTGATGAACTACGCCCGCCAGCGTGGCGATATGGTCATCGTGTATGACCGTTCCTGTGAGTTCGTCAAAAGCTACTATGATCCGGCCACGGATAAAATTCTTAACCCGCTGGATGCGCGCTGCGCCGCATGGGACCTGTGGCGGGAGTGCCTGACACAGCCTGACTTCGACAACGTTTCCAACACGCTTATTCCTATGGGCACGAAGGAAGATCCCTTCTGGCAGGGGTCGGGGCGTACCATCTTTGCTGAAGCCGCTTATCTGATGCGCAACGACAAGGACCGCAGCTACAGCAAGCTGGTCGACACGCTGCTTTCCATCAAGATTGAGAAGCTGCGCTCGTACCTGAAAAACTCCCCGGCGGCGAACCTGGTGGAAGAGAAAATCGAGAAAACGGCCATCTCCATCCGCGCCGTGCTGACCAACTACGTCAAGGCTATCCGCTACCTGCAGGGCATCGAAAATAACGGCGAGTCATTCACCATACGTGACTGGATGCGCGGCGTTCGTGAGGATGGTAAAAACGGCTGGCTGTTTATCTCTTCCAATGCCGACACCCACGCTTCCCTCAAGCCGGTTATCTCCATGTGGCTGTCCATCGCCATTCGCGGGCTGCTGGCGATGGGTGAAAACCGTAACCGCCGCGTGTGGATCTTCGCCGACGAGCTGCCGACCCTGCACAAGCTGCCGGACCTGGTTGAGATCCTGCCGGAGGCGCGTAAGTTTGGCGGCTGCTACGTCATTGGCATTCAGTCTTACGCCCAGCTGGAAGATATTTACGGGCAGAAACCGGCGGAAACGCTGTTCGACGTGCTGAACACCCGTGCCTTCTTCCGCTCGCCGTCGCGCAATATCGCTGAGTTCGCCGCTGGTGAAATCGGAGAGAAAGAAATCCTCAAGGCATCCGAGCAGTATTCCTACGGTGTGGACCCGGTACGCGACGGTACCTCGGTCGGCAAGGACATGGAGCGCGTCACCCTGGTGAGTTATTCCGACGTCCAGACGTTGCCGGATCTCTCCTGCTACGTCACGCTTCCCGGACCTTATCCTGCTGTGAAGATGGCGCTGAAGTATCAGCAGCGTCCAAAGGTGGCACCGGAATTCATTCCGCGCACAATCGACGGGAAAGCGGAGGAACGCCTGAATGCCGCGCTGGCTGCACGTGAACATGAATCCCGCAGCATCGCCATGCTCTTTGAACCGGATGCAGACGTTATCGCGCCAGAGGGCGGTGCGGAGAATGCTGGTCAGCCACAGCAGCCACAGCAGCCACAGCAGCCGGCACCCTGCGCTGCAGACACCGCATCCGCTTCGGCATCCGTAGCGGGTGCCGCCGGCACCGGCGGCGTGGAGCCTGAGCTGAAGACAAAGGCGGAAGAGGCTGAGCAGCTACCGCCCGGCATCAGTGAAAGTGGTGAAGTGGTGGATATGGCGGCATGGGAAGCGTGGCAGGCGGAGCAGGACGAACTGTCTCCTCAGGAGAGGCAGCGTCGTGAAGAAGTGAACATCAACGTGCACCGGGCGCCTGAAAAGGATCTTGAGCCGGGAGGATACATCTGATGATGAGCATCGGATCGGTAAAATCCGCCGGCAGCGCGGGCAATTATTACACCGACAAGGACAACTACTACGTTATCGGCAGTATGGGCGAGCGCTGGGCCGGAAAAGGGGCTGAAGCGCTGGGGCTCAGCGGCGGGGTGGACCAGAAGGTCTTTACGAAGGTTCTGGAGGGACGCCTGCCGGACGGCAGCGACCTCAGCCGGATTCAGGACGGGGCGAACAAACACCGTCCGGGCTACGACTTCACCTTCTCAGCACCCAAAAGTGTCTCCGTGATGGCCATGCTGGGTGGTGATAAACGTCTTATTGAGGCCCACAATCGTGTCGTGGATACGGCCATTAAGCAGATAGAGGCGATGGCCTCCACGCGGGTTATGACGGAGGGCAGGAGCGAGACGCAGCTGACCGGCAACCTGGTGATGGCGCTGTTTAACCACGATACCAGCCGCGACCAGGAGCCGCAGCTGCATACCCACGCCGTGGTGGCCAACGTCACGCGGCATGGCGATGAGTGGCGCACGCTCAGCAGCGACAAAGTGGGTAAAACCGGGTTTATCGAGAACATCTACGCCAACCAGATTGCCTTTGGCCGTCTGTATCGTGCCGCGCTGAAGGATGACGTCACGGCGATGGGTTATGAGACTGAGACAGTTGGCAAACACGGTATGTGGGAGCTGAAGGGCGTACCGACGGAGCCGTATTCCAGCCGCAGCAGGACGATTAGCGAGGCGGTCGGGGACGACGCGTCCCTGAAGTCCCGCGACGTGGCGGCGCTCGACACCCGCCAGTCGAAGCAGAAGGTTGGCCCCGAGCAGCGCATGACCGAGTGGATGCAGACCCTGAAAGAGACGGGGTTTGACATTAAAGCCTACCGCGAGGCGGCGGACCAGCGGGTTGTGCAGGGAAATATTCCCGTTACGACGCCTGAAACCATTGATATTAACAGCAGCGTCGGGCAGTCCATCGCGATGCTGAGCGACCGGCGGGCGCGGTTCACGTATTCCGAACTGCTGGCCACCACCCTCGGGCAGCTGCCCGCGCGGTCGGGCATGGTGGAGATGGCGCGTGACGGCATCGATGCAGCGATAAAAAATGAGCAGCTCATCCCGCTGGATAAAGAGAAGGGGCTGTTTACCTCGAACATCCACGTGCTGGATGAGCTGTCGGTGTCGGCGATGACCCGCGATTTACAGCGGACGGGGCAGGCTGACATTTTTCCGGAGAGGGGCGTGCCCCGCAGCCGGTCATACAGCGATGCCGTGAGTGTCCTGGCCCAGGACCGTCCGCCCGTGGCGATCATTTCGGGTCAGGGCGGGGCGGCCGGTCAGCGTGAGCGCGTGGCGGAACTGACGATGATGGCGCGCGAACAGGGGCGTGACGTGCAGATTATCGCCGCCGACAGGCGCTCGCGCAGCGCCCTTATGCAGGATGAGCGCCTCAGCGGCGAGCATATCACTGACAGGCGGGAGCTGACGGAGGGCATGACCTTTACGCCCGGCAGCACGCTGATTGTGGACCAGGGGGAGAAGCTGACCCTGAAAGAAACGCTCACGCTGCTCGACGGCGCGCTGCGCCATAACGTCCAGCTGCTGATTGCCGACAGCGGCCAGCGCACCGGGACCGGCAGCGCCCTGACCGTCATGAAGGAGGCGGGAGTGAGCACGCTCGCGTGGCAGGGCGGTGAGAAGACGCAGGTCTCGGTTATCAGCGAGCCTGACCGGCGGCAGCGGTATGACCGCCTGGCCGCTGACTTTGCCCGAAGCGTCCGCGCAGGTGAACACAGCGTGGCGCAGGTCACCGGTCCGCGCGAGCAGGCGGTGCTCGCAGGCGTAGTCCGCGAGGCGCTTAAGGCGGAAAAGGTGCTGGGCGAGCGGGAGGTCAGCATCACCACGCTGGAGCCGGTCTGGCTCGACAGCCGCCATCAGCAGGTGCGCGACCACTACCGGGAGGGGATGGTCATGGAGCGCTGGAATGCCGAAGCACGCAGCCGGGAACGCTTTGTCATTGACCGCGTGACGGGCCGCAACAACAGCCTGACGCTGCGCAACGCGCAGGGTGAGACGCGGGTGACCCGCCTGTCTGAACTCAACAGCAGCTGGTCGCTGTACCGCACCGGCACGCTGCAGGTGGCCGAAGGCGACCGCCTGGCGGTGCTGGGTCAGGCGCACGGGACGCGGCTGAAGGGGGGCGATACGGTGACCGTTAAGGCGCTCGGGGAGGCAGGGCTCGTCGTCAGCCTGCCCGGGCGTAAGGCAGACGTGGCCCTGCCCGCCGGCGACAGTCCGTTTACCGCCGCGAAGGTGGGGCAGGGCTGGGTGGAGTCGCCGGGCCGCTCGGTGAGCGACAGCGCCACGGTCTTTGCCTCGCTGTCGCAGCGCGAGCTGGATAACACCACGCTGAACAAACTGGCGCTCAGCGGCAGGGCGGTGCAGCTCTATTCCGCGCAGACGGCGCAGAAAACGACGGAGAAGCTGTCGCGTCAGTCTGCCTGGAGCGTCGTGTCTGAACAGATTAAGGATGCGGCGGGGCATGACAGGCTCGATGATGCCCTGGCGCACCAGAAGGCCGGGCTGCACACGCCGGAGCAGCAGGCCATCCATCTGGCCATTCCGGTGCTGGAGGGGAACGGCCTGGCGTTCACGAAGCCGCAGCTGATGGCCGCCGCGAAAGAATTTGAGCAGGACAGCCTCAGCCTGCAGGCCATCGAAAAGGAGGCGGACCGGCAGATACGCAGCGGCGCCCTGCTGTCGGTGCCGGTATCGCCGGGAAACGGCCTGCAGCTGCTGGTCTCACGTCAGTCGTACAATGCGGAGAAAAGTATCCTCCGCCACGTTCTGGAGGGAAAGGAGGCCGTCATCCCGCTGATGGATAAGGTTCCGGACGCGCAGCTGGCGGGCCTGACCGACGGGCAGCAAAACGCCACGCGCATGATACTTGAATCCCCCGACCGCTTTACCCTGGTGCAGGGCTACGCGGGCGTGGGTAAGACCACCCAGTTTAGGGCCGTCATGTCGGCCATCGGCACGCTGCCGGAGCGGGAGCTGCCGCGCGTTATCGGCGTGGCCCCCACCCACCGGGCGGTGAGCGAGATGCGCGATGCGGGCGTACCCGAAACGCAGACGCTGGCGGCCTTTATTCACGACACGCAGCAGCAGCTGCGCGGCGGCGAACGACCGGACTTCAGCAACGTGCTGTTTCTCGTGGATGAAAGCTCAATGGTCGGTAACGCCGACATGGCGAAGGCGTACAGCCTGATTGCCGGGGGCGGCGGTCGCGCGGTCTCCAGCGGCGATACCGACCAGCTGCAGTCCATTGCCCCGGGCCAGCCCTTCCGCCTGCTGCAGAAGCGCAGCGCCATTGACGTGGCGGTGATGCAGGAGATTGTCCGCCAGACGCCGGAACTTAAACCTGCCGTCTACAGCCTGATTAGCCGCGATATCGGCAGCGCCCTGACGACCATTGAGCGCGTGGCACCGGCACAGGTGCCGCGCAGGGCGGATGCCTGGCAGCCGGACAGCTCCGTCATGGAGTTCAGCCGCGAACGGGAGGAGGCCATTGCGAAAGCCGTGGCGGCCGGCGACCTGATGCCCGGCGGGGAGCCCGCGACGCTGCTGGAGGCCATCGTGAAGGACTACACGGGGCGCACGTCAGAGGCGCAGGCGCAGACCATCGTTATCACCGCCCTGAACGCCGACCGCCGCCAGGTGAACGCCATGATTCATGACGCCCGTCAGGGTGCCGGCGAGGTGGGCGAAAAAGAGGTCACGCTGCCGGTCCTTACGCCAGCCAATATCCGCGACGGGGAGCTGAGGCGCATGGCAACGTGGGAGGCGTCCCGCGACAGCCTGGTTCTGCTGGACAGCACGTATTACAGCATTGAGGCGCTGGACGGGGAGGCGCACCTGGTGACGCTGAAGGATGCGCAGGGCAACACCCGCAGCCTGTCGCCCGCGCAGGCGGCGACAGAGGGCGTCACGCTCTACCGTCAGGACACCATCACCGTGTCGGAAGGCGACCGGATGCGCTTTTCGAAAAGCGACAACGAGCGGGGCTTCGTGGCCAACAGCGTCTGGTCGGTCAGTGAGATAAAAGGTGACAGCGTCACGCTGTCGGACGGGAAACAGACGCGTACGCTCACGCCGTCAGCGGAGCAGGCAGAGCAGCACATCGACCTGGCCTATGCCGTCACCGTTGAAGGCTCACAGGGTGCGAGCGAACCCTTCTCCATCTCCCTGCAGGGCACGGACGGCGGACGTAAGCGGATGGTGAGCTTCGAGTCAGCCTACGTGGCGCTGAGCCGCATGAAGCAGCACGCGCAGGTCTATACCGACAGCCGGGATAAGTGGGTGGCCGCGATGGAAAAATCGCAGGCGAAAAGTACGGCGCATGACATTCTGGAGCCGCGCGGCGACCGCGCCGTCGCGAATGCCGTCCGCCTGACGGCGACGGCAAAAGCGCTGGGTGAGGTGCCTGCCGGTCGCGCCGCGCTGCGCCAGGCCGGGCTGCAGCCTGAGGGCTCAATGGCGAAATTTATCTCGCCGGGGCGTAAATACCCGCAGCCGCACGTGGCGCTCCCGGCCTTCGACCGCAACGGCAGGCAGGCGGGCGTCTGGCTGAGCGCCCTGACGTCCGGAGACGGGCAGCTTAAGGGGCTCGCTGGTGAAGGCCGGGTGATGGGCAGCGGGGACGCGGCGTTTGCGGGTCTGCAGGCCAGCCGTAACGGCGAGTCGCTGCTGGCGCGGGATATGGAAGAGGGCGTGCGGCTCGCGAGGGAGAATCCGCAGAGCGGCGTGGTGGTGCGGCTCGAAGGCGAGGTGCGACCGTGGAACCCCGGCGCCATTACCGGCGGTCGGGTCTGGGTCGACGGCCTGCCCGACGGCACCGGTACGCAGCCCGCAGAAACGGTGCCGCCGGAGGTGCTGGCACAGCAGGCCCGGGAGGCTGAGGTGCAGCGGGAGCTGGATAAGCGTGCCGAAGAGGCGGTCCGCGAGATGGCCCGCAGCGGCGACAGGCCGGCCGGAGGGGCTGACGTCGCCGTCCGGGATGTGGTGCGGGATATGGCGCGGATAAAAGAAACGCCGGCATCTCCCCTCACGCTGCCGGATGCGCCGGAAGAACGCCGCCGGGATGAGGCGGTGTCTCAGGTGGTGCGCGAGAGCGTGCAGCGGGACCGCCTGCAGCAGATGGAGCGCGAAACGGTGCGGGACCTTGAGCGTGAAAAGACCCTGGGAGGCGACTGATATGCGCGCTGAAAACCATCCGCTGTTCCCCCTTGTGGTGGTGGCCGACTGCTGGCTGCAGCGTCTGCTCGTGTGGACGCCGGGGCAGACCGACCTTATCAAGACCGTGGCGCTGCTGCTGATGGTGGCCGACCACATCAGCATGCTGTGCGGACTGGATAATGACTTGCTGCGTCTTGCCGGTCGGGGAGCGTTTCCGCTCTTTGGCCTGGTCTGGGCCATGAACCTCGCCCGCCATCCGCAGATTCAGCAGCGCGCCCTGAACCGGCTCTGGATATGGGCGGGTGTGGCGCAGGGTGGCTGGATACTGACCGGGCTTCGCCCGGACCTGGGCAATATCCTGTTTGCCTTTGTGGTCAGCGGACAGGCGCTGGCGCTGATGCAGCGGCACGGGCCGCGCGCGTGGCCGCTCTCACTGATGCTGGTTCTGGCCTGGCTGCCGTTTTCGGCGGGAAGCTACGGGCTGGCGGGGGTAGTCATGCTGATGCTGGCCTGCGGCGTATGTATGACGGGCCGGCGCACCACGCGCACGGGGCTGGCGCTGTGTCTGGCGCTGGCCATACTCGCGCTGAATGCCGCTGACAGCCCCGCTTTTGCCATCGCGGGTCTGGTGATACCCGGCGTTACCCTGACGGTGCTGAGCCGGACCTGCTGCCGCGTGCCGCGCTTCTGGCCCCGCGAATTTTTCCCGCTGTTCTACGCGGTGCACCTGGCCGTCATCGGACTGATGGTGATGTGATATCTGCCGTGTCAGAATAGGGTCAGTCAGGGGAGTATACGTGAAACAGATTTATCCGGAGGCAGGATGAAAGAGCAGGGGCGCCCCACGCTGACGCTGCGCCGTAAGACGGAGCCAGAAGGCCAGCGTGCCGTTAACAACAGTGAACCGGACGGTGCGGGACCGGGCCGGGTCACGCGTAGAAAGACCGTGGTGGTGAACACGACGCCTGCCTGGAAGGTCAGGAAGCTGGCGGTGGATGAGAGCGCGAAAAAGGCGCAGGCGGACGAGAAGGCCGCCAGAAAAGCAGAGAAAGCCCGGCTGTGGGAAGAGCGTCAGGCGCAGGAGCGGGAGGCCATGCGGGCGGCCAGGCGCAAACCTGCCCCGGAACCGGTGTACCGGAAGGTCATGCCGCTTGCGGACGCGCTCGCGCTCCTGGAGCAATGTTGGCCGGCCCTGGTGACGGACGGCCAGCCGCAGCTCCTGGCGGTCAACATCCGGGAGGCGATGGTGAATGACATTCGCCAGCGCGGGCTGGAGGTTTCCGTGAAAACGCTGAAACGCTGCCTTGCCGCAGTCACCCGCTCGGATGCGTATCTGGGCGCCATGACGGTGGGCGCGTGGCGTAAAAACCTTGCCGGACAACCGGTCACACCGGTGAGCGAGGAGGAGGCGGCGTATGCCGTGGAGCGCAGGGCTCAGGAGCATGCTAAACGACAGCGCAGGGTGGTCAGAAGCGTCGCCACCCGTGCACGAAACGAACTGATAACAACAGAGAAGAGAAAAACACAGGATGAACATGAATAAAACCCTTTCAGTCATGCTTGCCGCTGGCCTTCTGGTCTCCGGCGTGGCGGGGGCAGCAGAGAAACCTGCCGCTGCCTTTACCCCGGAGCAGGAAGCCCGCATTGGTGAAATCGCGAAAGACTACCTGCTGGCTCATCCGGAAGTGCTGGTTGAGGTCAGCCAGAAGCTGCAGGCTCAACAGCAGGAGAAGCAGCAGCAGGCGATGACGGCCGCCGTGGTTCAGAATCAGGCAGCGCTGCTGAACGATAAAGGCACACCATCATATGGTCCTGCTGATGCGAAAGTGACGGTCGTTGAATTCTTTGATTACCAGTGCATCTACTGTGCCCGCCTGGCGCCGGAACTGGAGAAAGTGATAAAAGCTAACCCGGACGTGCGCTTTGTGTTCAAGGAATTCCCGATATTTGGCCAGCGCTGGCCGGCGTCGCTCAGTGCGGCGAAAACCGGGCTCCAGGTCTGGAAGCAGAAGGGGGCCGACGCTTACCTTCACTATCACAACGCGATTTACGCCACCGGTCACAACGAGGGTAAGCTGACCGATGCTGATATCAGCGCGGCCGCAAAAGCCGTGAAGTTCGATGCGAAAACAGCCCCTGACGTTCAGGGGACCCTGGATGGCATAAACACACTCGCGCAGCAGCTGGGCTTCAGCGGTACCCCGGCCCTGGTGGTTCTCCCGTCAACCGGCGCCAGCGCTGATAACGTGACGGTTATTCCGGGATACACCAGCGCGGAGGCGCTGCAGCAGGCCATCAGTCATGCTGCCGGCGATACCAAAAAATAATCAGGCGTCCGCCACCTGATACCGCTAAAAGAGACTGACGCCTTCGCCGTGCTCAGTTGTCCAACCCCGGAGAAGGGCAAAAGCAAGTTTCCCCCGTCTCCGGCGTTTCTGGTTAATACATCCGAACAGTATTTCTGAGGTTATTTAATGCGTAAGTTCATCTTTCGCCAGCTGGCCGTGTCCGGTCTGGTATGTCTTTCGCTGAGCTGTATTCAGCCCGCAGCAGCGGCATCCTCCGTTCAGGTCGGCTTTTCACCTGAAGGCAGCGCGTTGCAGCTGGTCCTTAAGACGATTGAGTCAGCACAGCAGGAAATTCGGCTGATGGGCTACTCATTTACGTCTCCGGAGGTGGTTAGTGCGCTTGTCAGGGCAAAACGCCGTGGTGTGGATGTGAAGATAGTGCTCGATGAAAAGGGCAACCGGAGCAAAGCCAGCCAGGCGGCGATGAACGTCGTGGTGAACGCGGGAATTCCGCTGCGCACCAACGGTCGCTACGCCATCATGCATGAAAAAGTCATTATTGTTGATAATCATACAGTTGAGGCTGGTAGCTTTAACTACACTCGCTCTGCTGCATCGAGGAATAGCGAGAATGTGCTGGTTATTAATGAGGTGCCGGAAGTGGCACAAACCTACCTTCAGCACTGGCAGTCGCGCTGGGACGGAGGAACTGAGTGGCATTCTTCATACTAAGTCGCATCGTCATTTGATCCGCAATCTACATCCATTCAGGTGAGTCATGCGCCAACATGGCTCACACTTACGCGTAAAGTTAAGTCGCTGATTTCAGATATCTGTAGTATCCTCTGCGAAACGATCCTTGCTTGATCCTTGAGGAGGCAAATATGTCGCAGGTCGGAAATGCAGTAACTTCCTCATCGAAACGCGCTTACAGAAAGGGTAATCCCCTTAGTGAAGCTGAGCGACAGAAAATTGCTTCGGCTAAAAAAAGGGCTACGCATAAAGAACTGAAAGTATTTATTAAGCCCGAAATCAAAGAGTATCTTTCTAACCTTTGTGAAGAAGATGGTGTTACTCAAGCTGAAGTGTTAGAAAAGTTGATTGAAAGGGAAGCTTTTAGTCGAAAAGCATCGTGATGGACTCACTTTCTTGATACTTAAGATTTTGAGTGCTAGATTACTGATCGTTTGAAGAATTTTGGCTGGCCACGCCGTAAGGTGGCAGGGAACTGGTTCTGATGAGGTGTCTACCCGGGACCAGAAAAGACAAAACCCCGATAATCTTCACAAGGTTTGGCGACTCAGAGAAGACTAACGGGGCTTACCTAAACTGTATAGAAGCTGTTGCTCTATGCAGGGAGTATAGTTTTATGCTCAGAAAAGTTCAATACCTGTTTCTGTGCCATTTGCTCCTTCCGTGCAACATAAGTGCGGGAAGGTGTGACTGACGCTCAGACCCTGTTCTCCCATTATCGTCAGGTCAAAAACCCGAATCCGATATTCACGCCGCGAGAAGGGAAAAAGACCCTGCCGTTCTGTCGTAAGCTGATGGCGAAAGCTGAGGGCTTCACGTCCCGTTTTGACTTTTCCGTCCACGTGGCGTTCGTGCGCTCGCTGGGTAAGCGTCACCGCATGCCGCCGGTGCTGCGCCGCCGTGCCATCGATGCGCTGCTGCAGGGGCTGTGCTTCCACTATGACCCGCTGGCCAACCGCGTCCAGCGCTCCATCACCAATCTGGCCATCGAGTGCGGGCTGGCGACGGAGTCAAAGAGTGGCAACCTCTCCATCACCCGCGCCACGCGGGCGCTCAGGTTTATGGCGGAGCTGGGTCTGATTACCTACCAGACCGAGTATGACCCGCAGATTGGCTGCAACATCCCGACCGATATCACCTTCACGCCGGCACTGTTCTCGGCGCTCGACGTCTCTGACGTGGCTGTTGTGGCCGCACGCCGCAGCCGCGTTGAATGGGAAAATCAGCAGCGTAAAAAGCAGAACCTGAAGCCGCTGGAGATGGACGAGCTGATAGCGAAGTCTTGGCGGTTTGTGCGCGAACGGTTCCGCAGCTACCAGTCCGAACGTAAACAGCATGGCCTGAAACGCGCGCGCGCGCGGCGTGACGCAGACAGAACCCGCAAGGACATTGTGACGCTGGTGAAACAGCAACTGACGCGCGAATACGCCAGTGGGCGATTTACCGGCGGGCTCGATGCCATGAAGCGGGAGCTGGAACGTCGCGTGAAAGAGCGCATGCTGATGTCGCGTGGTAACAACTACACGCGGCTGGCCACCGTCCCCATATAATCTTTCCTGTGTGAAAAATCCGGCCGGCGCCGGAGGGTTTCGCACGTCCGCAGTTCCCGGCTGATGGTTTTCTGCACGAAACGCTGCCCGTCTTCCCTGATATTCACCGCATTCCGCCACCAGAATGGCCAGATATTGCATCGGCGTGGCCACATCTCGTCGCCAGATTCAGTTACCCACAAATAACTGCAAGGGACCTTTCCGTAAGGTTACAACCGTACAGCTTACAGAGCGCCAGCCGACGTGATTTCAAAGTGCGTGGTTTCCTTTAAAAACCTGCTCTGTACTCCTTTTAAATAAATAAGATTACTTCTTATAAATAAATAACCTGTTCATCGCCTGCCCTGTGGACAGGCTCAGGAGAATGCACGCCCTTGCAGCGGACTTAACGTCCGCGCCGGTTCGGTGAACATCTTAGGTTGGTCCCGTTGCTGCACAACGGGCGCTGTCGCGCGCTCATAGTTACAACATACTAAAAAGTTCAGAACGGTCGCCGTGCACAGCGGCAGCACCTGAGCCGGGACCCACCCCTGAAAAGCGCCGCCGCCCCCGGCCGCAGGCCGGGAGTGGTGTCGCTTTTAGTGATGGATGTTGTAACTAGAGTTCTCCGTTGCTGTGGGTACAGTCGCTGGGGGTTATGACGTACACGCCCGTAAGCGGCCCTCACGGCCCGCTAACGCGGAGATACGCCCCGGCTGCGGCTTCGCCTTGCCGGGACCACTCCGGTGGCGCACAGAGACTTCTGTTTTGTTTCAGGTCCGGTAGTTGTGGGCCTGGCAGGAAGGGGGTTATTACGGCTTCAGCCGTAATGCTTTTTTCGTCCTCGCTTCGCTGCGGGGGCCTCCGGCGCTTTGCGCCTCCATGCCGTTTCACGGCATAATCACACCTGAAGCCTGGTATCTATCGTTTAAGGGAGAGCAGAATGGAGTATTCAGACGCCTTCATGCGCCAGCATGAAGAGATGTGCCGGGTCGTTGGCCAAATCGTTTTTACGCTGGCCGAAGCCGGCATTGATTCGCGCCGGGAAAATATTGTCTCCGTGCTGCACAGTGAGATTGCGGAAACCGGAAAATGGGCGCCGGACCAGGTGCTTTACCTGCAGCTGGCCATCGACCTGCTGGAACAGGCGCGCCTCCTGCCGGGGCAGGGAAACTGATAACATCAGGGGAAGACGCCAGAATGTCACGAACGGTCGAAATACTGCAGTACACCTTACACGGCGGCAGCGGCGACGGTTTTCACCGAATCATGCGGGACATCAGCCTTCCCCTGCATCAGCGCCACGGCATTGATGTTGTCTGGTCTGCCCGGTCCCTGCATGACCCGGATTACTACATTCTGGTGCGGGCTTTCGACAGCCCGGAAAGTATGTCTGCTGTGCTTGATGCTTTTTATGCAGGCGATGACTGGCGCAGCGGGCCGCGTGAAGAAATTATTCGCTGTATCGACAGCTGCATTAAAACGGTTATAAGGATGCCTGCGGAAAGCGTGGAGAAGCTTCGCGGTAAACATAACCTGACTCCCTCTGGTCTGAAAGGAAACAACGCTCCGCCGCTGGCGGGTGAATATTTATGAGAAGCATGGAAAAAACGGGCCATCTGGCATGGTGCGCGCTGGTTGCCCTGCACACGGCGCGGGAAGACGGACTGGTGCTGTCGGAGTCGCAGGAAAACCTGTTTATCAGCCGCTGGTTCGCGCAGGCGAAAAAGCAGCGGCGCTTTTCTCGTGACGTGGCCACCGATATTGACTGGATACTGGAGCAGGGGCGAAGACTTGGCGTCCGGGCAAGGTTACGGCATAAGCTTGATTATCTCTGGCGCAGCTGTACGGGCGAACTGTCAGAGCAGAACGACCTCTTTCGCCTGACATACGCCCTCGAGCTGGCGAAGCAGTACGACTGGGTGTATCACGTCCTCAGCGACAGTGAGTGGAGCGGCCGGCGTCAGATCCAGCCGCCAGCGTCGGTAAACAGCATCTGTGTGCTGAAAAGCGCGCTGGATATCGGTTTTAATGATGAAGGAAAGCAGGTTATGCCGGTTCCTGCCAGAATTGGCGGGCGCGCTGAGGGGCTGAATGCGCTGCTGAAAACCTGTGGCTGGGAGGCCGTCAGCAACGACGATCACTGGCAGCTGGTGACCATCAGCGCTGGCTGAACAGCAAAGAACGGGCAGCGTGAATGCAACCCTGTTATTGCTATCACTGAGCGCGTGACAGGGCGTCTCAGGAAAGGATTAGTGGCGGATCTGCGCCAGGTCGTCTTCGGTCAGACCGGTCATTTTCATGACGGTATTGCGGTCGATGCCGTTCTGAAGCATGGTACGGGCAACTTCGAGTTTTCCTTCCTGTTTGCCTTCATTGCGGCCTTTTTCAATACCGCGTTGCTCACCGAGCTGAATCCCCTTCTCGATGCCCTTCTGTTCGAGCTGTTGTGCGATGGTCATAAGTGCGTCTCCGTGTTGCGGCACACGCTGTGCCAGTTCGCGTACAAAGGCCTCGGCGTCAGATGTTTCGCCCGCCTGTACGATATAGTGTACCAGCGATATGACCTGCGATGAAGACAGATATCCGGCCAGCAAAATGGGCGCCAGCCGGTCAACCAGTTCTGCCAGGTCCCGCTGATGAATATGTTTCTGCAGTAAAGTCAGGGCGGCCATGCTGCGATGGCCGGCGATTTCATCATCCGGAATGACCGTAACGTCTACCAGCGGTAAAGCGCTGCTGTAGAGTTTGCCTGCCAGCCCCGGATCGTCAAACTCATCCAGCCACCGTGTGGAGTAAGGATACGGGCTGCGTTTACCCGTATAGAACAGCACCGGTATCACCAGTGGTAATTTCTTATGGCCTGCGTCAAGGTGGCGCTGCATGGCGGCCACCGCATAGCGTATCAGACGGAAAGCCATATGTTTGTCCGGCGTTGACTGGTGTTCCACAAGGACATGTATGTACCCGTCACCGGCTGTGGTTTTCAGGCTGTAGAGGACGTCGCTGAAATACTGGCGGAGATCATCCTCAACGAAAGAGCCGGATTCCAGCTTCAGCGTGCTGAGATCGCAGATGGCGCGCAGTTCTGCCGGCAGATGCAGCTCCATAAAATCCCGGGCAATATCTGGCTGAGTCAGAAACTGCCTGAACGTCGCATCGTGAGGTGTGGGTGTGCTGTTTTTCTTCTTCATCAGCCCTGGCTCTGAAAAATGACCCGGAGATGTTATCACAGCCCGGAAAAAGCTAATATTGGCGGTGAACGGAATTGCCATTCCTTCAGGGGACTGTGCCGGGGGGGGGCGGTCCCCTTCCTGAACCTAATGATGAAACGTACTACCGCATATCCAGTGCTATCCTATGGATAAACATGTAACAAGTAGTAAACCTTAAGCTTATTGTGTGATATTAGTACCCTCTCCTAATTTTTTGCTTAAGCTCGGTGTGGAATGTGTCCGCATTCATTTTATCTACGTGACGCATTGCCTCGCTTCCATTGATAGACTCAAGGGTAATCTGGCGCTTCCTAATTATTTCATTCTTGTAAGATTGAATGAACAATTCAATATCGATAGGCTTTGTCATCTGCGGCCATTTACTAAGATACTCAGGCAGTTCACTAACTGTCGTTTTGTACGAGCAGATCCTGCGATTAGTTATTGTGGCCTCACCTATTTCGAATGGAACCCACCAGGACTGTGCCGTTTGACTAGAAACTACCGCAATAAGGTGCGTGCTTTCACTAATTCGACGAGTTATTACACTCGTTATATCATCAGTGGATTGCGACTCAACATCAAGAACATCAAGATATGTAGAGATACCTTCACTCGTAAGCCTGTTATTGATCGTCATGGCCTGCGCTCGATCAGTATGGCGATAACTGATAAAAACTGTCATTAGAAACGTCCTTTAGAAAATAGTTCATGATAATAAGCACCAAGTGCTGTAAGGGGGAGCCAGTTGATTTAAATACAGCGAAATACATATGATCGGCTTCAACTGGCTCATAAACTCGATGGCGGTTAATCTTATGTGTTGCGCAAAAAATCACCGCACATCGGATTAAATGATTTTCCTCTGCCGGCTTTTAGCTTGAACCGAAAGAGAAAAGTTTATGCGTCCCACAAAAATAGAGGTTTAAATTAATCCTCTTTCAATGAGTCGTCGGTAATGCTCGCCTAATACAGTAAGCCTGCAGGACTTGTTTTCCATCGCAGCAAAGTACATATGAGGAGCATCCTCAGGAACGAGAAGATTAACGCGATTAAATTGCTGGAGAATTGCAAAAACCTCCGTTTTATCTGGATCAGGACAATCACTTTTCGGTTCATAAGATGGGTCTAATTGAAATTTAAAGCCGGGCTGTGGGAAATAATCTACTAATTTCCTCAAATCGGCCAAATCTAATGGAGATTGCACACTTCTTAGTGAAACGAAGCTTTTGACGTTTGTTTTGAATAAAGGACGTTGATCCCAAGGACCTAAAGATTGATCAATGTGTGCGTAGACACTGCCTGGAGTAATATCACCAATCAAGTTTGCAGCAGAACCGTTTAAAGCATCAACTAGTAATGTAGTGAATATACCAGAACCATTTTCCTCCATCGAATACTGCTCTTCAGTTGATGCCGTAAGGATGGTCATCCCTTCGGTGAGCTCTGCGGTAGGATCACTTCTATCTTTGCTGCCTGCTACACCCGAATGGCAACTATCCAAAATTATTATTTTGTTTCTCGCTTTGGATTTATTGGCTATATGTATTAACTCATGGAGTGAAAAACCATCATCACCAGTTTCACAGTCACTACCACAAAGAAAACCACCAACACTTTCTATATAACCATGACCGGCGAAGTAGAATAAGGCTACATCACAGTCGCCTTCAAATAATTGCTCCGCTGCTTGTTTTATTTCTTTTCTGGTTATAGGCTTTGTCGGACCAGTAGCCGTCATTAATTTAACAGAAAAGTTAACTGAGCCATCAGAATGTCGTTCGAGTACACTCTTTACACTGTATGCATCATTAACGCATCCAAACAAAGGGGGTATTTTATCGTAATGATCAATGCCAATAACTAACGCCTTTCTCATTTAGTTACCTCATAAAGAATCGATAAATGATTTAACGCCATCCCATGTCCATACTACTGGAGATAATCCATCTGGCTTGGTTCGATCTTCTTTATAAATCCAAAGGGGAAGAATAGATTTGCCTTCTTCTTTAGCACATTCTATCTCCCACTTCTGCCCAGTTGATGTTAAAGAATCTGAGCTAATCAGTGCAATAACACCATCAGATCGTTTAATCCTAGTTCTGACCTTATCTTTCCAATCGCTTTCGTATGCCTCTTTAACAGACATATCAATATATTCAAACTCACATCTTGTATTAAGAGATTGACCTTTTAAAAGATCCCTCATTCTTTCATCTTCAATAGCAAAGGCAACGAATATAACTTTCTTTGAATCAGCCATTTTTATAAATCCTTCTGCATAAAGTTGGATAACCAACACCGATTTTGAGTCAATCTCTTATACCATTTCTAAGCTTATAATCAAAACCACCGTTGATCTACAACTGCTGTGACCTGCTCCCCGTCAATCAATACTAGGTGCTGTTAGCTACTTCAGCTTTTGGCACTAAGCTGGCTTTAATGACCGGACATGAAGTCGAAGGTCAGGATGTGCGGTCAGGGTGAAATTTTGAGTGTCGTTTCGTCGCTGATCAACTGACAGGGTCATTTATCCTGCTATAGCAATAATAGTGTAAATTTAATACAAAAAATACAATAATCCACAAATTGGAATAATCATAAATAATTAGTGCTTTATCAGCATCAATAAGTTTCTTCTTCACCTGAGATCCGAAAACCCCTGAAGTCGGAATATGTAAAAATGTTGTCCGGCATTCACTTAGTACCAACTGCATTGTCATCCAGTTATACTGTGAAAAACAGGAGGCTGGCATGAAACTGAAGATGCAGGATCTGAGACTTTTTAATTTCATCTTTCATAGCTCTCCCGTCTGGATACACGCTCTCTTCAACCGCACACTGTCAGCTTTCTTTGATTAAGAACTGAACTTAGGCATTGACGATGAACGTTATCAGGAAGAGGGAACTTCAAAAACCAAAAGGGTCAGATGCCTACTGAAACAGGTGGATCACGATACTGCACCGCATGTTCTTAGTGCCCTATAGCAACATAAAGCTGAGACCATGTCTGAACAGGACCAACAAAGCCGCGATGACAATCGCGTAATGATTTCACGCTTGGAAAAAATTGATGCTGATACAGCCAAAGGTGGTAGTACAACTGATAGCCGAAATGAACAAGTTGATATCTTTGCCGCCTCATCCACGGGTTTTCGAGTTCGAAACACGACTTGTTGAATTGTTCTCAGGTGAGCAGATTGACGTCAGCTTCCGGCTGAATGATGATTAGAAAACTACATTAGTTCAAAGCAGCATAGTAAAAGGACAAAAGATGAAGCCTGAACAGTTAAAAAAAATAGAGTCTTTGCAACGTGAAGTTGATGATTTCCATCCAGTTTTAAGAGCACTTTTTCCAAAATTGCCAACGGTGACCCATGTTGAATATAAACAAGGTCCTAGCGAAAAAGGGTCCGATTTTGTAATAATAAAAAGAGATGATACACTTGATGAAGAAATATATATTGGCGTTGTCTGTAAAGTCGGAAAAATCACCCAATCGAACAATGAGGTAGAACGTCAAATAGAGGAGTGTAAAATTTTCCCAAGGTTAATCTCATCGGGTTCAAAACATATTCATTTGAATGAGATTTGGGTTGTTACAAACTCGACCATATCTAATAACGCTCAAGAAAAAATTCACTACAAGTTTAAATCAACAAACATTAAATTTATTGATGGCGAAAAATTATGTTCTTTGATATCTAAATATTACCCTGAGTTCTGGGATTTTGAATCAATCAATTACGAACATTACTTGGCTGACTCTTTGAACATGATGAGTTCTCTACCTGAAAGCTCATTCTTTGGTAGCATTGGCATAAACAACCTAATTGATCGCTATGTTTCTAAAGAGGATAGTAAAAAAAGAAGACATCGCCCCTTGAAGCTTTTTAGCGTCATTAAAAATGAACGTTTCGTTTTTTTGGAGGGGAATGTTGGTGCAGGGAAGAGTACATTAATAAAGCAGTTAATTGAGAAAATAAAAGCAGAATACTCTTATGAGAAAGATTATACCTTACCGATATTCTGTCAATATAAAGATTTGATTGATAAAAAGCTAGAGGTGGAATTAATTATTTCTGGAGTATTGTCAGAGTATAAAATACAACATGAAGGAAAGATTCTATTTATAGTTGATTCAGTTGATGAAGTCAAAGAGTCAATGGAGGAGAGACAGTCAAACTTCCGCAAGATAGTTGAACAAATATCAAGAAACGATCAATTAAGATTACTAGTGGCCTCAAGGGTTATGGACTCGCTCGAGGACTATGAAATAATTGATAAAATGTTTTCTAGATATTCTATAATTCCACTTACAACAGCTCAACTCATTGATTTTGTGGATAAAATCTGCAACGATATAAAGATCACTCATAAATTAAAGAATGGAATTGAAAAAACCCCATTATTTAAATTTATTCCGAGAACCCCTGTAAGTGCCATTCTTTTGGCGAGAATACTTTCTGATGAGATTAAAGAACTACCATCGACCATGACTGAGTTGTATTCTAAATACAGTGAAATTGTACTGGGTCGATGGGATACCTCAAAAGGTTTGCTTTCCCAAACTGAATATGATGTTATTAGTAATGTTTTAATTGAGATCTCTATTTATATGATGGATAATGCTCTGGCATGCATTTCTTTATCAGAAGTTCAGGATATATTTCTAACATATCTTGCAAAAAGAAACCTTAATGTCGATGAAGAAAAGTTATTCAAAAGATTAATATATCGTAGTGAGGTCACCTGTGTAAATAACAGGACGAACACCTTTACTTTCCTCCATAGATCATTCATGGAGTACTTTTATGCTGAAGGCTTAAGGAAGAAAGGATTTGTAGATATAAATGATAAAATATATGAAATTTACTGGGCAAACTGCTATTTCTTTTATTTTGGCTTGCAAAGGGACAATGAATATCTAATTGATAAAATTAATGATTTCAAGCCTGAAGATGATAGGACAAGGTTTCTAAGACTGTTCTACAATGGTTCATTCTTCCTTGCATCGTATCTCACGCCTTATAAAAAAATAACAAAGGGTGTGCTCTCGTCATATGTAGACGCTGGTAAATTATATGTTGATATTCTCAAGGGTAATACAGATATACCCCTTAAGGAATTTACGCCTGTAGCATTATTATGTATTTTTACACGCTGCCTAAGTAATAATTATTGTTACGACTTTTTCAAACCAGCTCTTGAGGATTTATTAGTAGCCATCGAACAATATGATGAGATTGGTGAACACATAGATTACGCAAAGTTTTTCATAGCAGCTACATTGAATGAACTTGGGGATAAAAATGCTTTTGATGATCTCATCGAAAATAATAAGCTAGACATTCTCATCAATCTTGGCATCACACATGTCACAGAGGATTCTGGAATGATTAGTGTTGCAGTTGATAAATATCTCAAGAAATTCAATCGCAAAAGAAAGAATAACCATGATATGTCAGACTATATATCTCGTCTCTATGAGGAATCGTCATCTGAAATGCGTCAATCAATTTCAAAAAATCAATAGCACGTATTGAGTCGAAACCGCATCATCTATTATTAAGATATGCGGTTAATTTTTTCGCATAATAGGTAGTTAGGCACAGCGTATATCGCGGAAAAGAACTGCTCTTATTGCTAAGAGTAGTTCGATTCTCTGTAACAATGCTGGTATGATCCTTTCTGTTTCAAAAACATCAGAACACAGATTGAGTTCAGCATGGCTCATTGGTATATGAAATTTCCAAGTTATTCTTAAATCCCTTTAAAACTGTGAAGTAAATACACACTTGATTTGTATTCAAATTTCATAATTTATCCCAGATCGAAGGTAAGTGTTTTTTCCTCACATGCGCTAATGCGTCCTGAGGTTGTATGATCAGATCCACTCAGATATCGAGCAGCCCCAAAATCGCGTATCACATATCCTTAGTTTTCACGTTATTTATACCCAGTCTTCCAGCACCAGGTCCGGCACCCGCTCAAACTCCCTCACATTATTCGTCACCAGCACGGCGCCGGCCGCAATGGCGTGCCCGGCAATGGCCGTGTCGTTAGGGCCGATCGGCGTCCCGGCGAGGCGCAGCGCCACCTTAATATCCGTGGTGGCGTCCACCGCGGCGCGGTCCCAGGGCAGGATGGCATCGAGGCGGGCGCAGAACGCGTCAACCAGTTGCACGTGTCGGGGCGAGGCCTTCGGGCCGGTGGCACCGAAGCGCATTTCAGAATAAGTTATGGCCGAGACCACGATTCGATGGCCACGCAGCACCGCCTGCTCCAGGCGCTTCAGCACCGCTTCAGGCTGCTCGCGCATGATGAAAGAGCAGATGTTGGTGTCGAGCATATAGATCTTGTTCACAGGTTAAATCGTCCTTCGTCGCTGACAACGTCCTCGCGCTCCGCCATAAAGTCCGGGTCTGCTTTTTCCAACTGCGTGAACGAGCCCCAGGTCGGCCGGACGGGGCGCAGGATGATGCTGTCCCCCTCCCGGACGATCTCCAGCTCGCTCACCCCCTCAAAATCCAGATCGCGGGGCAGACGGATGGCACGGTTATTGCCGTTTCTAAAAATAGATACTGTTCGCATTTTTTCTCCCGCCCGTGTGGGCTACTGGCAAATGTCAAGCATATGTCAAGTATATGCTCTTTCCGGTTTTTTGTATAGGGTAAGCATATGCCGACCGCGACGATATGTATATGTCAGGCATATGGATATGTTTAGCCTATGTTTTGTTCTCTCTTATTTCGTGAAGATCCGAAAAAAGGTAGTTCCGGATCTTCTTCAGCCCCACCGGCGCGCTGCGGCGCAGAAACACAACATGTGCCACGCCGTCAGCTGCGTTTTCTTCTATATGTTGTGTTTACCCCCTTCCCCGTGACCCGTCGTGCAGGGGCAGATATTGCCGCTTTGTTTATTTCGTGTGCGTGGTACACTTCCGGAAACTGTTAAATACGCAAAAAATCGGATCACGTCGAAACGGCCATCCGGTAATTTAATGGAGTGGTTATAAGGCTGATTATTATCATTCTGATGATATTCACGAAATGAAAAAATAAGCAGAGCAATATTCAGGTGGGTGACTGATGCAGTCCTGTTCGCAGTCAGTTGTGCTGCACATCATAATTACTCTGAGTGACTATTGCATATGAATACACCATCACATGAAAGCGAGCGCGTTCCGGTTTCACTTGAAACCGTCTGGCGGGCGCTGACCGCCCTCGGTCATCAGCGGCTCTGGCTCCGCCCCCCTGAGGACCATGGCGTACACACCTGGCTGATTGTCACCTGGGACGGCCTGACGGTGGCTGAACGTATCCGGGCCTCCGGCTCCTGGTGGCTGACCGGGGATGCCTGCGCCATCTACACCAATCCGGAACGGATCGTCCCGGACGGGCTGGAAGAGCTCACCTGGCTGTCGGTGCAGCGGCGAATGAAGGACGGATTCTGAGAGCGGCCGGAGATAACGGCAGGGCGGGATTTCTAAGTAAAGGAGGGATTATGTGCGATTTATGCAGGGCGGACGGGAATTACTTCCATACGCCGGAATGCGTGTATGACCAGCTGGTCAGTGAGTACCCCGTTATGTGGCTGCGGGACTCGACCCGGATTGGCGCGTGCTACACGCTGCGTGAACTGCTGTCGCCGGAAGGGATGGTGCTGGCCATACAGAACGCGCCTCCCGTGACGGGATGGCGGCTGCGCATGCGGTATGACGAGGCCACAGACGAAGAAATCGACCCCCGGCGCGGGGACTGTATCGAGCTGCCCTCCAGGACGGACGCCCTGCTGGCCTTTGAGTCGTTCCGTGGTAGCGCGGCGTCAGTATGAACGGCGGGATTTTTCAGTAAGGGAACAAATATGGCTGACTGGTTTATTGCGACCGAAGGCGTGAAGGTGGTGAAGGACAGCGCCAGCCTGTGGCCGCAGATATTCACTGCCGGGGCTGCTTTCGGTGGTGTGTGGTACGGACAGTGGCTGATAACACAGCGGGAAGCAAAAGCGGCCTCAGGTAAACGTGATGAAGAACGTTTGTATATTTCCACGGAACTGGTTTTTTTGCTGGAGCAGTTTGCCGAAGGTTGTGCAAGGGTAGCTACAGACACAGGGCATAACGATGCGCAGGGTTTCACCCGATCAAATGTAACTACTCCTGATATTGACCTCTCGGTAGTGTCAGGAGACTGGAGGGTTCTGCCTCCACGTCTTATGTATGCCATTCGGGAAATCCCGATTCTGCAGAAAGGAGCTGACAGACTGATACTGGCTACCGAAGAGCACGATGATCCACCTGATTATTTCAGGACGTTCGAGGAACGCAGGTATCAGTACACCCGGCTGGGACTCAGGGCGATAATTCAGGCGCGTCGTCTGAGAAAAAATGCTGGTTTTCCTGCAACTCGTCTCGATGCCACTGAATGGTCTGCCCAGCCCGTGCTCTGGAATGTTTGGCGGCTGGAACGTAACAGACGTTCGGTTCAGGCAAGGCTGCGGCTTCAGACCATTGCGCAGATGAACATTGCTCTGAAGCAGAGCATTAAAAATAATAATCAGTCTGGGGGGAGTCGGTGAATTTACCTGCACATTTTTCCCGGGAGCCCTACTCTCAGTTACCGGTAGCCATCGACTATCCGGCAGCGCTGGCGCTTCGCCAGATGGCACTTGTTCAGGACGAACTGCCGAAATATTTGCTGGCGCCGGAAGTGAGTGCCCTGCTCCACTATGTACCCGATCTCCACCGCAAGATGTTGCTGGCAACCCTCTGGAATACCGGTGCGCGCATTAACGAGGCGCTGGCGCTGACCCGGAGTGATTTTTCCCTGGCGCGGCCCTACCCGTTCGTTCAGCTGGCCACCCTCAAGCAGCGGGCGGAGAAAGCGGCCCGAACGGCCGGCCGCTCGCCTGCCGGCAGTCAGGCGCATCGCCTGGTTCCGCTTTCCGATGCGAACTTTGTCAGCCAGCTGGAGATGATGGTGGCCACGCTGAAAATACCTCTTGAACGACGTAATAAGCGTACTGGAAGAACAGAAAAAGCACGCATCTGGGAGATCACCGACCGGACCGTCCGCACCTGGCTCAGCGAAGCGGTTGACGCGGCAGCGGCAGACGGGGTGACGTTCTCCGTACCGGTGACACCACACACATTCCGCCATTCCTACGCCATGCACATGCTGTACGCCGGCATTCCGCTGAAAGTGTTGCAGTCGCTGATGGGTCATAAGTCGATAAGCTCGACGGAGGTCTACACCAAAGTGTTTGCGCTCGATGTGGCGGCGCGTCATCGCGTTCAGTTCCAGATGCCCGGAGCGGATGCGGTGGCCATACTCAAAGGGAACATATAAATGGTCATTCTGTCCCCGGTCACTCAGGGCTGGTTACATGGCACGCGGCATGCCGCACAATCAGGCATTTTTAGTGGGTGAATACGGGTATACCCAAATGTGACAGGCTGGCGCGCCCACCAGGCTTGTCCAACCCTTCGTCTGCTCAGATGCAAGCTCTGAACAGACGAAGGGTTTCGGATACAGGTCAATAAAATAAATACGATCACCAGAAATATTTTCTGGACACTTTTTCCGATAGTGCCGAAATGTCCACTATCGATACCATTTTTTTGTACATTCCAGGTGTAGGGTTGACGTCTCGCGGAGCGAGGCACTGAGTGAACTAGACAGAATTACCGGACTGTCCAGTCTGTTATGCTTCTGAGACTACCCATCATTTTGCCCCATCGTAATCATTTCCACCGGTGGCGATGCTGAGAATCTAGTCATTAGCCATCAGCAATCTTGCAGCATGATTTTTCTATTGCAATCTAGCTGCAAGATGCTAGGTTGGTGCTCAGAAACAAGTCTTCAAATGCAGACTTTATATATTATATGCTGCAATCTTGCAGCTAGATAAGGGGACTTTATGGCCTGGATAGTTGGATTTATATCGCAGAAAGGTGGCGTCGGTAAGAGCACAGAGTCAAGGGCACTGGCTCGAGAAGCTACTTCCTGTGGTATCAAAACAAAACTCGCAGATCTCGACCTTGAGCAAGGAACGAGCTCTGATTGGCATCGTCGGCGCTTAGCAGCTGGTTTGCCCCCTGCTGCCTCTGTCGAGTTATTCGCTACAGCAAAACAAGCTATAGATTCAACTGGCGATGCAGAACTCCTGATCTTAGACGGACCTGCACGTGCCAGTAAGGGGACTCTAGAAATCGCTAAGGTGGCCGATCTCGTAGTTCAGCCGACTGGAGCTTCACTTGATGACCTAATCCCTGCAATCAAGGTCTTTAACGCACTGGTAAAAGATGGAATTCCGCGATCCAGGCTGGTTTTTTCATTAAGCAGAGTCGGAACTGAGGCTGAAGAAGCTGATGCTCGTGCTTATATTAGCGAGGCTGGCTATGAAACGCTTGCTGGTTGTTTATTCGAGAAACCGGCTTACAGAAAGGCCATGAATTCTGGTTTAGCTGTGACTGAAACACGCTACAAGGGACTGAACGAAAGAGCCGACGAGCTTATCCAGGCCCTGATCGATAAAATTGGAGAAGAGTAATGGCTGATGCATCAAAACTCAAAAAGAGATCGCGAAATAGTTTGGGGGCTCCTCCAGGGCCGGACGAAGTTGCTACCAGTCTGAATTCGCCGGAAATAGCTCCAGCAGCTGAAACCGCAGATGTTGCCCCCGAGTCAATACCGAGGAACATAACCGTTCCCTCAATGTCTGCGCCTCAAGGTGCTGATGAGCAAAGTTCGCCTGCTCTAAAGCAAAGTATGTCGTATGTACGCCGTGACGGTCGTTCAGCAAGAAAGACTAACCGGATTATTGCGTTTGCGACCAGGGTAACTCCTGAATTCGACAACGAGATTCGCGATATAGCGGAACATGAAGGTATAAAACTGGTTGAAGTGCTTGAAAACGCTCTGGCAGCCTACAAGCAGATGAAAGGTTACTGAATCTGATAGCGGCAAGATTGCTGCTATTTTTTTTCTTGTTAATCTTGCTGCAATCTGTCTTATATCTTGTTGCTATATACTTTCCTGTATTGCAGCAAGATAACTGCAATCTATCTGATAGATTACTTTCGGTAAAAGTAGTATGATGCCCAAACTGAGTATTAACTAGCAGATCCGTAAGTCTCAAATTGAGTATTAACTCTTGTTTGGGAGCCTTCGGGCGGGAAAATTCAAAAATTCGATTGAGTGAGTTACTCAGTCTGAGTGTCAATGGAGATGGTATGAATATTTTCTGTGATGATGGTTCAACAGCCGTAAAACTTGCCTGGTATGATAACGATAAATTGCATATGTCTTTGTCATCTAACTCTTTTAGAACTGGCTGGAAGGTTGAGGGGATGGGGATGCGACAGACCTTTAACTATGAGTTAGACGGCAAGAAGTACACATATGACGAAGTTAGCAATGAATCCATCCGTACTACTCATATTGAGTATCAATATACCGACCTAAACGTCCTGGCTGTCCACCATGCTCTCCTTAATAGTGGTTTGAAGCCGCAGACGGTATCTCTGACAGTAACTCTCCCTATAAGTGAGTACTATACGAAAGAGTGTCAGAAGAACGAGCTGAACATACAACGTAAGATTGCCAATTTGATGCGCAAGGTAAAGTTGAACAAGGGCGAGGTGTTTACTATTGAACACGTTGAAGTTATGCCAGAGTCTCTGCCTGCTGTATTTGCGCGTTTGGTAAAAGACAATGTCGGCCAGTATGAAAAGTCTCTGGTGATCGACCTCGGCGGCACGACTCTTGACGTTGGTGTTATCGTTGGTCAATTCGACTCTGTCAGCGCAATACATGGTAACTCTGATATTGGCGTATCGCTGGTAACGAATGCTGCACTCACGGCTTTAAAAATGGCGTCCAGCAACACAAGTGCAATGGTTGCTGATGAACTCATCAAACAGCGCAATAACCCTGACTTTGTCCGTCAGGTCATAAATGATGAAAACAAGACGGCATTAGTGCTGGACACAATCGAGAGCGCAATCGCTACTTTGAGCGCACAGGTTGTCGATGACCTGGCAGGCTTCCGGGATGTGAACCGGGTATATATCGTTGGGGGTGGCGCGCCACTGATAGAGGATGCTGTTAAAACTGCATGGCATCACCTGGGCTCAAAAGTTGTAATGATGGACTCTCCTCAAACATCCCTTGTGGAATCCATTGCGGCATTTAAAGGGGAGTAGAATTGTGAGCGAGGAACGGAAGAAGTTTACAGTTTATCTTCATCCGGACCAGGTGGCAGACAAAACGTCCCTGGATATTATCGACTCTGTGCCGCGGAATGAAAGAGGGGAACTGTATCGGAGAGCGCTTATCTCTGGATTAGCCCTTCATAAGCTTGATCCGCGACTTCCTGGTTTGCTTTCACTGATGCTTGATAGCCATTTCACTGCGGAAAGTTTGGTTGGTTTACTCAGCCAGACAACAGGATGGAAACCATCTCAGGCAAGAATCCGGGATGTTCTGGAGGTACTCGGAGTAGGGCAGTTTACACCAGTAACTGTGCCAGAGAGCGTCAAAGATGATGAGCAACTAAGGATGGAAGAGGCCCGGTTAAAAATGAAAAAACTATTCTGACTCTTAAACTATCGCATTGTATTTAGCATATGCGCTTTGACTGATCCCCGCCCTGAAGGACGGGGCTTTACGGCACACCGGGTAAAGCCTCGCCGCTTACGGCGGGGAATCGTCACATTCTTTCACTATGCCGTGCCCTTTAAACCAGGCCACTACTGGATCTTTCTCGAAAGTATTGTTCAGCTGATCCTGGCGACGGGGATGTCACCCCAGCGTGTAGTATATGCTGGGGAAAGCATTTCTCTTTTCATTTGCCAGTCAGGCGTGATACCTCGTCCCGCAAACCACACTTTCCCCAGCCCTGAATGGTTAATACCGTCCACGACTTTCATCAGGGCTTCGCTGTTTTCCCGTGGCCGTGCGTCATCGAACAGGCTCAGTTGCGTAACGCCCACTGGCGTGAAGTCGTTCAGCATCACGCCTGCTTTGGCATAACGATGACCCGGAACCCAGATACGGTTCAGCGCCCGCACGGCGGCGGCGATGATATCCCGGGTATCCTTCGTCGGTACCACCAGGCTTTCGCTCGCCATATTGCTGTAATACGGCTCGTTCGCGGCAAACGGTGAGGTTTTCACAAACACCCCGATATGCCGACAGAACTGCCGCTCGCCGCGCAGCTTCTCAGCCGCCCGTTCTGCATAGCTGCAGACGGCCTCACGCAGCGCGAAGAAGTCCGAAACACGTTCGCCAAAGCTCCGGCTGCAGACAATCTGCTGTTTCGTCGGAGGCGCTTCTTCCAAGCTGATGCAGCTTTCGCCCTGAAGCTCCCTGACCGTCCTCTCCAGCACCACGCTGAAATGCTTCCGGATGAATGACGGGCTTGTCTGCGCCAGCTGCAGCGCGGTGCTTATCCCCATTATGTTCAGCTTACCTGATAATTTTCTGCCCACGCCCCAGACTTCTTCCACTGGCTGCAAGGCGAGCAGTTTTGCTGTCCGGCGTGGATTATCCGGGGTGATGGCCAGTACGCCACCGAACTGGCGCCACTGCTTTGACGCCCACTGCGCGCTTTTGGCCAGCGTTTTGGTCGGCCCCATGCCGACGCCGATGGTCAGGGCCGTATGGCGGTGAACATATTCGCGCAGCTGACGACCGAAGTCCTCAAACGTCACGCAGCTGTCGATGCCGGCGACGTCGAGAAACATCTCGTCGATGCTGTACTGCTCCACGCGGGGGGAGAGGGCCTCGAGGCAGCGCATAACCCTCTCCGACATCGAGTGGTACAGGGAATAATTGCTGGAGAACACCACCACGCCTGACTTCTCAGCCGTGGCCTTCAGCTTAAACCAGGGCTCCCCCATCGGGATATTGAGGGCTTTTGCCTCGGCGCGGCGCGCGATGACGCATCCGTCATTGTTGCTGAGCACAATGACCGGGCGGTCTTTAAGGTCGGGGCGGAACACCTTCTCACAGGAGGCGTAGAAACTGTTAACATCAGCCAGGGCAAACATCGTTCCCCCTTTTAAAGGCGCGCCCGGGTCCGGTGGATGAAGTGCGTCACCACCCCGAACAGGGTGAGGGTTTCCGGGTACAGCGTCGGGTAATCCGGGTTCATTGGCTCAAGCGCCGGGCGGGGTCGCAGCCTCAGACGTTTGACGGTAAACCCCCCGTCCATTTCCGCGATAACGATATCCCCTTCCTGTGCGGTTTCGGCGCGGTCGACAATCAGGATATCACCGTCGTGCAGCCCGATATCGCGCATGCTTTCTCCGCTGGCGCGCAGAAAGTAGGTGGCGGAAGGGTGCCGGATACACAGGGTGTTAAGGTCAAGCTCCTGCTCAACGTAATCCCCTGCCGGGCTTGGAAAGCCGGCCGGACACGCCTCGGAAAAAAGGGGAATGGCCAGCCGGGCTGGTGTCTGCGGATGCACCTGCAGCACGGTCGGTGAGAAGTGAGGCTCTGTACGCATTACAGAGGCAGCCAGCTGTCGTCGAGCCAGATAGCCTCCAGCGCTTCCATGACGTCAGCCTTCTCCCGGTCATTTCGGGCGCCGCTGACATCGAGGCTGCTCTGTGATCCCTTGCTGACGTTGAGCCACAGTGACGGGTAATGCGGCGTCAGGCGTCGCTCAATTTCCTGCTGCAGAGCGGCAAATGCCCCGGCGGGCATGGCCTTTACCTGTTCCGGAGAAAAACGTACTGAAACCTGTAGCATGATATTCTCTCGCATATCTTTACTGTACGAATATACAGTAAAGATATGCGCAGCCGCCCTTTTTGTCAATCTGTGACAGAGGTCTGTTTGCCTGGATTTTAACCGTATCGATCCGGCAGAACCCCACCGCCTGTCCTTTGCGGCTTTGAGCCGATCCCTCATTGTTATCCACAGGGTTGCCGGCTGGTTTTCCACCCTGTCTGTGGATAATGCGGTCATCGGCACGCTGCCAGGGTGCCGCGTCCGCCTTTCACGGGACGGGCGGTTTACCGCTCAGGCCCGGTGCCGTGGGTATTTTTCACCACGCCCTCGCTCCGCTGAGGAACGCCCTTCAAGCCGCTTTCGCGGCATAGCCTTGCCGCCATAAAAGCTGACGGCTGCGGTATTCCACGGTCGGCCTGACCCGTCGGCTTTCGCGGCGTACGGGCAGCGTGCGGCAGGGAACGGTATCGCGGTGATGCCTCCTGCTCACGCTGACTGTTGAGGAGGCGGGCGAGCCATTGCCCGAAAAACAGATGAAAAAACGCATGACCGTGAAAGCTTTTATAAACAGGCTGTCGCACTACCCCGACGACGCGCTGTGCTGCGGCACGTTCTGGCTGGCCGATGATTTTCTCTCACTGGACGGCTCGCTCACGGACGGCGACATCGATGCAGCGATGGAGCGGGCGCAGGACAGCCATGATGCGAATGACGGATTTAACTGGAGCCACCTGCAGGCGGCGATTGATGAGGTAAAACGTGTATGAATACCTGGCTGGTCGGCTTTGCCGTTGAAATCAGCGGCGTGGAAATGATGGTGCATCACATGATATCAGCAACCGGCCTGGCGCAGGCTGAATCGGGCGCGATACAGATGGGCCGGACGTGGTGGGACAGTCTGCTGCGCGAGGATGACCGTCACCGCTGGCAATATCCGGATGGCGTGGTCTGGTTTAACAGCATCATCCTGCTCGATGACGTGGAGAGCAGTATCCTGCGCGGGCTGAAGTTTCTGGATACGTGGGCAGTAACCGGCGTGACGGATACGCCCGTCCTCTGCGATGATTACGGTAATGACTGGCGGGATATCACCCGCTGACGCCTTCCTGACCGGGCGTGCAGCCCGGTTTTTTCTCCCTGTTTCAGCCGTCGCCCTCACCGGCTCCGCTTTTCTTCCGCGACCGCCGCGCGGCGCGGGGGAATGAACCTGCCACCCGCTGCCAGTGTCTCGCGTCCGGCCTGATACGGGACGGGCGGCTTTTCCGCTCAGGCCCGGCGCCGCCGGTATTTTGCGCCAGCCCCTCGCCCTTTAAGGAACGCCCTTCAAGCCGCTTTCGCGGCATATCCTTGCCGCCATAAAAGCCTGGCGGCTGCGGTATTCCACGGTCGGCCTGACCCGTGACCGGACGCGATGAACAGGCAGCGTGCGGCAGGGAACGGTATCGCGGTGATGCCTCCTGCCCCCTCTGACTACAGGAGTGCTGCCATGTCCAGATTCATTCTCGGGGACTGTACTGACGTGATGCGCGGATTTCCCGACCGCGCCGTTGACCTTATTGTGACCGATCCGCCGTACCTTGTCGGCTTTAAGGACCGTTCAGGCCGCCAGATTGCCGGCGACGTCACCGATGAATGGCTGGAGCCAGCCACCCTTGAGATGTACCGCGTGCTCAAAAAAGACGCCCTGATGGTCAGCTTCTACGGCTGGAACCGCGTGGACCGCTTTATGGCCGCGTGGAAAGCGGCGGGATTCTACGCTGTCGGCCAGATTGTTTTTACCAAAACCTATGCCTCCAACCGCCGCAGCGCGAAGGGCCGTCGCGGATTTGTGGATTACCGCCATGAAGGGGCGTACGTGCTTGCCAAGGGGCGACCGACGCCGCCTGAAAAACCGCTGCCGGACGTGCTGCCTTTCCCGTACACGGGCAACCCGCTTCACCCGACCCAGAAGCCGGTGGAGGCGCTCCAGCCGCTGATTGAGTCATTCAGCGCCCCCGGCGCGATTGTGCTCGACCCCTTTGCCGGCAGCGGCTCGACCTGCGTCGCCGCATACCGCGCCGGACGCCGCTACATCGGCATTGAAATGCTGGAACAGTACCACCGGGCCGGCACCGAACGGCTGGCCGCGATGCGCCGCGCCGTGAACACCCCGGCAGCGAACGACGACTGGCTGCCGGAGGCCGCCTGATGAACTACGACGGACACGAAGGGCTGCGGCGCGATATCGCCGGGCTGGCGAACAGTATGTGCGACCTGAAAGCCACCCTGAACGTGCTGGAAGAGAAATACCACTACCGGCATGACGGGCTGCCGGAGCGTCTGGCTGGCGTAAGCCTGCGCCGTATCAGCGTCCTGATGGACGAGGCTTTCAATATCGCCCTGTTGCTTGACGAATCATTCAGAGACTGAACCCCGGGCGGCGAGGCCGCCCCACAGCAAAGTGGAGAACAAATCATGCTGTACGGAACCCGTAAAGAGCTGAACAAAAAGCTGAAACGCATGTTTGGCAACGAAGAGCGCATTGCCCTGCTGGTCTGGACGAAGCAGGACGTGATGGCGCAGGCGGAGAATATGACGGAGGCCGAAGCCGAAGCCGTGCTTGAGCTTATCGGCCGCGCGGGAACGGGAGAGCATACCGAAGACGGCGTGTCGTTCCGCACCGTTCAGGCGCTGTATGCCGGGATTCAGGGCGATACCCCGCGCGTGAGCGTCCCCGCCGATACGCTGGCGCGTATCACGGATATTGCCGCAAGGGCTGTCAGCGGGGAAGACGCGCAGGCGTGGCCCCTTGTGCAAAAGCACTACCCGAGCGTTGCCGACGCTCAGAAAGATATTGCCTGGCTGGAAAACGAAATCGCCGCCTAACCCGTTCGCCCCGCTGAATGGCGGGGCGCTATCCGAAGGAGCAGAACAATGAGAAATGACACCCTGAACGCGCTGATACTGCGCCACGGCGACCGGATGCTACAGGATGCGGGCTGGCCGCCCTGCGTGGATATGATGCCCGTCGCGCCCGAACAGATGCCCGGCTGGCTTGTCGCCTGCGGCTCCCTCGATGCCGCGCAAATTCTGGCGCTGGTCACGCATCTTTGCCAGCCGCTGACGTATGGCCGGGCGGCGCTGCTGACCGCCAGCGCCCGGCGACTGACGGGAACACCTGCCCGGCTGTATCTGTACTCCGCGAAACGCGATACACACCCGGAACGCCTGGCCGATGCCATGACGATTCACCTGCCGTTTGCGCAGGAATGGCTGACCGCGGCGGAATGTGACGACCTGCTGGCCTTCCTCAGAGGCAGCATTGATGCGATTTGCAACATCGTCCGGGAGGACGCCCGCCGCCTCGCCGCCGCGCTCAAACCCTCCGCCACGCCGCGACTGATGGACAGGCGCTTCGGTGACTGGCGCATTCTCGCCGACGAGTACGACCACGAAAACTGGCTCGATGAGGACGACGCGGAACAGGTGGATGCCGTCCTTGACGCGGTTCTGGTGCGCGGGGCGCAGTTCTGCCCTGTGCTGCTCACCGTGGTTAACGAGCGGGAAGAAGATATTAAGGCCGCAGGCGTTATCACAGACGTGCTGCGTTTCCCCGGCGACCCCGCACGCCGCTGGCTTGATCGCCGCGTCCTGCGTGAGGTCATGAGCGAGGCCCGGGCGATGCTCGCGCAGTAAGCTTAAAAGAAGGGGAGGGAAAAACCTTCCCCGCATTCACCGGCGCGGGATGACAACATCCACTAAGGATGTCGCCGGGCGGCTCCGCGTCACCCGGCCCGCCGCGTCGGGCCTTGTGGTGATAAACGCCCTCTGCCTGCACCGTGCGCGTGCGGGCTGTGCCGTGACTCCATCTTAGCCGGGCTGTCACGAATGCAAGGGTAAAGTGAACGCGGCGGTCACCCGGTCCTTCCTTCCCGTCAGCCGTGATTTTCCGGCTGTTCGCCCGCTCAGGTTTCGCGGCCTCACCCTGCAACTCCCGTCCGCCGCGTGCGTCAGGCTGCGGCTTCCCTTGCGCCCCTGCATTCGTGACTGACCGCCCGTCTGTTATGGAGTCACGGCACCGCCCGGTGTCGCATCTCATGTAAAACCGGAGGCTCACAATGTTACGCACGCACACCTGCCCGACCGTTTCCCCCGTCGCCCGCGAGGCGCGCTTTTCCTTCCTGCCAGTCCTGTTTGGCGCGGACTACCTGACCGCCGAAGCCTGTATTTACGCCTATGCCGCAAAATACATTCGTGACTATGACGGCGGCGAGTGGACGTTTAACACCCTCCCGCAGGGGGCGGGCTATCTTGCCCCCGATGAAGACCGCGTGACGGTATTTAACCCCGATAACGGCTTTGAGGGGGAAATGTCGGGCGACGCGGCGGGGATTGTCGTCACCGCGCTGGTACTTAATCACCGGAGCTGGATGCACGACCACCACGACGAGCGGGACGCCTGTCGCCACTACATCCGCCGCTATGAGCAGCTCATGAGCATTGTGGCCACCCACCGCGAAAGCCGCGCCATTTATCGCGCCCTTGACTGATGCCGACGGGGCGCGATGCGCCCCGCCTTCTTGCGACAACAACAAATTAACCGGAGAGCATAAATGATGTACGGAACCGTGAGTGAAATCTGCATTGCGCTGCTGAAAACGCACGAAAACAACGAAAAAATCGCCGTTATCACCTGGACTGCGGAAGACGTGCGCGAGGCCGGCGCGGAATACAACCCCACCATCGCAGAAACGGCGCGAGTGCTTCAGGCTATCGGGGAGGCTGACTGCGACATCATGTATCGCTACGGCATCGGCCAGGACTTTGTTTCGGGAGAACTGCGTCAGATTGTCGCAGAGCGCGCGCCGCGTCAGATAGCCATTCCTGAAAACGAACTTCGCTTACTGCTGCCGCTGATAGAAAGGGGAATGAGCCACGTCGATGACATATCGGGTGAGGCCTGCGCCGCAGTGGAAACGCTGCAACTGGTGCTCGGTTCCCCCTCTGCGTAACCCCTTGCACCGCCCCGTGCGGGCGGTGTTATTCCGCCGCCGCCTGTTCGCGCGCGAAAACCCCTTCCGCAGGCCACGGGCCTGCCGCCAGCGGCCGCGCTGACGCGCCGCCCGCCGGCGTACGGGAGCACCGTTTCACTGGCCTTTCGGGTGTGACGATGACGGACTGCGTGGTACGGCGGATGTTCTTCCTGCGGTGGTGTTGAACGGGGATACCCATGCCGGCACCACGGGCGTCCGGGCGGGCTGTCGTGAACGGAGCCGGTAAACCGTCTCCGCCCTGACGGGCTTCCATCCCATGACGCGAGGGGCTGGCTTGCAGCAGCCGTTCCGGCTGCGCCGCCCTGTCGCGCCGTGACCTGCGCTTTATGCACCCCGGCACACTGACGCCGGGGCGTAAGGGGCACCGCCGTTTCGCGTGCCGCGCCCCGCCGCTGCGGCGGAACCCTGCTCATGTCCACCCCGGCGCCGTTCACCCGTTTACGTCCCTGTCGCCGGGGCTGAGACAAGCACAGCCGCTGTCAGCTGTCCAGGGTAAATGGCACGCGGTAAACCGCGCCCCGGACAGCTGCCATCGTCCGCGCTGGTTTACGCCCCTGCGGCGAAGGTTCTCAAACGGGTGATGGCATGACCTCCGGGAACACAGCAGCAGGTTCCCGCGAAACGTCAACACCGCGGCTCCCGAAACTCAACGGGTGATGTTCTTTAACAACCAGGAGGAAAGACGATGCAGGCTCAGGCAATGCGGACGTATCAGATTACGTTTACCGGACGGGATGAAAAGGGCGTTTTGCCCATGTTTACCCGCGTACGGGCCACCACGGGGAAAGGGGCTGTCAGGGCGTTTATCGAGCGCTACAGACCCGTCAGCGGCTGGCTTTTGGGCGACCCCGAAGACATTACCGACAAACTGAATAAGGAGGCAAAAGAAGCAGAAAGCGTGTCGCAGAAATGAAAAAAGCAGGGAAAACCCTGCTTTCTCCACGCCGTAAACGCCGCTGTAACGGTTTTACGGCTCCATTAACTACCACAAGGAGTTAACTTAATGACGGTAAGTATTGTTTCACCTTCCGCTGAGGCTGTAAAGCCCCGCCGCCACGCGCGCATCCCCCGCGCAGATATTTCTGCGCCGGATATCGATCCGGCCTTAAAGGCATTCGGGCGGCATATCGCCCGCAGCCTGCGCAAGGGGCGCGGCGTTCACATCCCCGCGATGAAAAATGCTGCCTTCGGGCAGGTGCTCCGCACGCTGGAACTGACGCGCGCATTTAACTGATGAGGTGAGCCGCTCCGCGAGGGGCGGCAACAGCCGGAAGGAGACTGATATGACACAGACCACCACACGGGCACTCAGCGCAGACGTTCAGACCCACGGCAACGCGGGCGACATCATCCCGTCCGTCCCCGTTGAGCGTATTGTCGCGCAGCGTAACCGCGGCGTGACGGCGTTTCTGGAGGGGGTTGCCCTGATACGCGAAGCACAGACCACGCTGGCGGAGGCTTCCGGGCGAAGCTGGTTTGCCGGGTTATCGCAGATCGTCGAAAGCAGCCTGTGCAGCGACCGCAGCGAACAACGAAACGCCGCCATTCGCCGGCGTATCTGCCGCATTGCCGACCGGGAAATCTGGACGCGGCTGATGAATGAAACGGGCATGTTCACGCTGATGAGCGAGGCGCAGCGCAAGCAGTGGGACACGCAGCTCTACAGCGACGACTGCCCCGAAATCACCCCGGACAATGTGATCGCCACGTTCCGGGCGCTGAATGCCAGTAAAGGGGCGACGTTTGAGCAGGGCGTTATCGACGTATTCCGCAATCTGTCATGGGACTACAAAACCAACACTCCGTGCCTGCTGGGAAAACGCATCATCATTGATGGTGTCCTGGACAACCATCGCGGACTGTACTTTTCCGTGCGCACGTATGCGCAGAGCCGGATCAACGATCTTGCCCGCCCGTTCTGGATTCTGGACGGAAAGAACGTACCGGATTTTCGCGTGTCGGAGGGGGCCGGGCTGAGCGAGTTTATCAGTCGGGGCGGGGCGAACAGCGTTGGGGACGTGTTTACCTGCGAATATTTCACCGTACGGGCATACAAAAAAGGCTCCGCGCATATCACCTTTACGCGGCCTGACCTGGTGGAGAAGGTGAACGATATCATCGCCCGGCACTATCCGGGGGCGCTGCCGCCGAAAGTCTGATGCTCTGGCGGGGGGCGTGTTCCCCCGTCACTGCCTGAACGCCCGCTGAAAACCTGCCTGCGGCGCGGTGGCAGGGCTGCGCTGTCGCGCCGCCTCGGCCACGCGTTGAGGGGCGCTGTCCTGGTTTTCAGTGCTGCATTTGAGTTTGCCTGTTTAACAGATGCAGCTTTCTGCTGCTTTCTCTCTTACACATTATCTTTCTGACGTGCCCGGCACGGCGACTCCTTCGGCTCCCGGCCGCTGCGCGTCCAGTCGTCGAGCCACACTCCGCTAACCGCGAAAAGATGCGGTAAGCTCCGCCGAACCCGCAGAGCGGTTTCGGGCCATCCGGCTAGTGTCTGAAGTCTGAAGTCTGACGTCAACGGCAGGCGTGCAGTATCCGCAGGCGGATACGCCGCCCTTTTTACGCGCCGTGACCTGCGCTTTATGCACCCCGGCAAACTGACGCCGGGGCGTAAGGGGCAACGCCGTTTCGCGTGCCGCGCCCCGACGTTGCGGCGGGTCCCTGCTCATGTCCACTTCCGCTGCCTTATCACCCGTTTCAGTCCCTGTCGCCGGGGCTGAGACAAGCACAGTCGCTGTCGGCTGTCCAGGGTAAATGGCACGCGGTAAACCGCGCCCCGGACAGCCGCCATCGCCCGCGCTGGTTTACGCCCTCGCGGCGAAGGTTCTCAAACGGGTGAAGGTCATACCACGGGGAACAAAACAGCAGGTTCCCGCAAAACGTCAACACCGCGGCTCCCGAAACTCAACGGGTGACGGTTTTTTAAAAGCAAAACAGGTTCAGAAGGAGGAGCAACATGAGCGAGGCGCTGGCGGTTTTACCCGACGACACCTTTACCCGCGAACAGGCTGAGGCCGTTGCGGCGCAGTACACCAACGTGGCAATAGAGGACGATCAGGGTTCGCATTTTCGCCTGGTTGTCCGTAAGGACGGTGAAATGGTCTGGCGCACGTGGAACTTTGAGCCGGGCGGCACGTACTGGCTCAACCGTTATATCGCGGATTACGGTATCCGCAAGCCGCAGTAAGAAAGAGGTGCCCTGCCGGAGTGGGCAACTCCGCAGGGCCGGACAATCATCAATCAGTGAGGTATTAACTATGTCAGTAACCGATGTTAAAGCAAAAGCACCCAAAAAAGCGAGCAGCAAAAAAATCACGAAGGCGCAGGAGGAAGCCCTGAAAGCCGCCCTTGAGGCCGCTGCCATCGAGTATGTTCCGCTGTCCAGTCTCGTTAAATCCCCGCTGAACGTGCGCACCATTCCGTATTCCGTGGACAGCGTTCGCGGTCTGGCTGACTCCATCGAGGCGCTCGGGCTGCTGCAGAACCTGATTGTTCACACCCTCGCGGACGGACAATCCGGCGTGGCCGCAGGTGGCCGCCGACTGACCGCTCTTAATCTGCTGGCGCAGGAAGACCGACTTGCGGCCGATCATACCGTCATGGTGAAACGCGTCTCAGACGACATTGCGGCCCTTGCCTCCATCGCTGAGAACGAGCAGCGCGCCGCCATGCATCCCGCCGAGCAAATCGCAGGTTTCCGCACATTAGCAGAACAGGGCAAAACTCCCGCGCAGACTGGCGACGCCCTCGGCTTCGGCTCCCGCCACGTGCAGCGCATGCTGAAGCTGGCAAACCTCGCCCCGTCCCTGTTGGAGAAGCTCGCGCAGGACGAACTGACCGTTGAGCAGTGTCAGGCGCTCTGTCTCGAGGACGATCCTGCCCGTCAGGTTGAGGTATTCGAAAGCGTGAAGGCCAGCTGGTCGAACGCGCCCGCACACCTGATTAAACGTGCCATTACCGAAACCGAAATGCGCACCGACAGCGCAAAATTCCGGTTTATCGGGCGCGAAGCGTACGAGGCGGCAGGGGGTTACGTCCGTGAAGATCTGTTCAGCCAGGACGAGGGCGACGGCACGGCAGACAGCGTGCTGGTTGAGCGTCTGGTGCAGGAGAAGCTGGAGCATATCGCCCTGGACATTCAGCAGCGTGAGGGCTGGGCATGGGGGCGCGGACGCGCAGCCCGCATCTGGTACCACGGCGAAGACGGTAAGGAGTTCGTGCAGCCTGTTGAACCCGATCCGGTGTACACCCCTGAGCAGCAGCAGCGTCTTGATGCGCTGCGGGAGCAGTACGACACCTTTGACAGCGTTTGCGACGAGTCGGATGCGATCGAAGCGGACATCCTCGCCATTCAGGCGGCGGCAGAAGTCAGCGCGTGGACTGACGACATGAAGTCAGGCGCGGGGGTGATGGTCAGCCTGTACGAAGGGCAGGTGTACGTGCAGCGCGGGGTGCGCCTGAAAGCGGATATGCCGGAAGAAACCGAAACCAGCAGCGTAACGGTGCCGTTCACCTCGCGCCAGCCCGACGCCGCAGAGGGGATCAGCGTTCCGCTGCTCACGAAAATGACCTCCGAACGTACGCTGGCAGTCCAGGCGGCACTGATGCAGCAGCCCGAAAAGGCGGTGGCGCTGATGGTCTGGCGCATGTGTACCTGCGTCTTCTCGGGCTGTCTGACCACGGCGCATCCGTTCCGTATCAGCCTCACCGTGTCTCACGGCAGCCTGACGGAGAACGCCCCGTCCGGTAAGGATGGCGCAGCGTTTAACATTTTGATGGCCGAAGAAGCGCGCCTGAAAGCCCTGCTGCCGGAAGGGTGGGAGAAGGACTTCACCACCTTCTTTGCCCTTGACGGCGGGGTGTTGATGTCGCTGATGGCCTTCTGCACGGCCTGTTCCGTTGACGGGGTACAGACCCGCGACATGGGGCACACCTCCCGCAGTACACTCGATACTGTCGAGGCGGCAATCGGCTTCCACCTGCGCGACTGGTGGCAGCCGACGAAGGATAACTACTTCGGCAGCCTGAAACATCCGCAGATTGTGGCCTCCCTGAAAGAGGCGGGGCTGACGGGCGCGGCGGGTGACGCACAGAAAATGAAGAAGGGCGATGCAGCAGCGCATGCGGAGCACTTTATGCAGCACACCCGCTGGGTTCCGGCATGGCTGAAAGGACCAGAGCCAGCGGCTGAATCCGGTGCTGACGACGCGGTTTCCGATACCGACAGCACTGACAGCGACACCACCAACACGGCACACGCCGCCTGATAACGGAGAGCCGCCCTTGTGTGAACAGGGCGGCAATAAGGAGATATCCATGCGCACTATTCTGACCCCTGATGTACTGAAAACGATGTCCTGTGATGAGTTTGAGGACTGGCGGGACAGCGGCGAAGACTTCCGCCGCGAACTGACCCACGCCGTCATGCGTGACCTGTCCTGCCCTGAAAACTGGGATGTGAACGGCGAGTACCGCAGCGAGTTCGGCGGCTTCTTCCCCGTGCAGGTGCGCTTTACGCCCCCGCACGGCAACTACCATATTGCCGTGTGCAGTCCGGGTGCCATCAGTCCGGCGTGGATGGTGGTGTTCGTGCCCGCCAGCGGCCGCCCGTTCTCCGTCATTCGTACCCTGAGCGGCTACCAGCCGGAGCTTGTCAGCCACACCGTCAGCCTGACGGCGCGTCTCGATGCAGACGGATACAGTCAGGCCAGCATCATCAGTATTCTGGCAGCGGAGGGCGCGGCATGATACCTGCAAACCTGTCACTGGTTCCCTTCAGCCCTGAGCGACGCGCCGCGATGGAGGCTATCGCTGAGGTTGAACGCCGGCGGTCGCGCGGCGCGGTGTCCACGATGTATCCGTATGCCAGCGCCTTTTTCCGGCGACTCACGGGCAGCACGCGCATCACTATCAGGGAAATCCATCATTTTGCGCCGGTGCTGACGGCGCGGGAGCTGCGGGGCAGCAGGGACAGCTGGCTCAGTGCCATCGATGCCCTGATTGAAAGTCGCGGGACGCGTTGCTGGCTTCCACTTCCTGTCGGTGCCGGACAGCACCTCTTTCCGGAGGTGGCCTTTCAGCAGACCGAGCGGGTTCGCTGTCAGGACGCCCTGCGGGATGAAAAATACACCCGCCAGCGGCACAAAGAACGGTGTCAGCGTGAGCGGGCGTACCAGGCGCTGGCGGGGCAGGCGGAGATTGAGCTGGCATTCCATACGCCGGAAACGGTCGGCAGCTGGAGCGCGCGCTGGTCGGGGACTGAACTGCGCCAGTACGACCTGGAGGAGATGTTCTGGCGCTGGAGCGAGCGTTTCCCGTCACTGGCGCCAATGGAGCGCTGGACGATGGAGAGTCAGCCTTTCTGGACGGTGATGGCCGAAACGGATGCGCTGGCAAGGGAAAGTCCGGGATCTGTCCGGCAGCTGGAGTGCTGGATGGTACCCAACAAGCTGACAATGCGGAGCCGGGTATGAAGTGGCGTTACTCGCTGCGCTGGAAGCGTCCCGGTCCCTGTCCCGGTGAACCTGAGCTGGCGTCAGAAGTGGTGGAGGCAGGGAAGCCCGCCCCTGAGTCCGTAATGTCACTGTGGGTGGCAGGAGGCGGATATGCCGTCTGCGTTGATTTTCTGTGTGAACGGCCGATCAGGCGCTGGAGCGACGAGCGAAAGGCGGCCACGCGTCGGCAGAATCTGGCGCGTCGTGTTAACAGGAGCGCGCCGCTGTTTGCTGATGAGCTGATTGAGCGGGAACTGACGGCACGGCCTGACTATTTTCGGGGAAAGTCGCCTCGATGAGTCTGATATCATGATGCCGTGCCCTCCGCTGCCAGAATGGTGCTGGTCTGGTTAATGAACTGGCAGGCATCACCGATACTGCAAGCTACGGGCGTCATCCCTGACGGGACTCGGCTGTCGTGAACGGAGCCGGTAAACCGTCTCCGCCCTTCGGGCGTCCATCCTGACGCAACGTCAACACCACGGCTTGCTCCGACCGTTCCGGTCAGGCCGCCTTCACCCTGTCGGCAGTTTTACTGCCGACAGTCCTGTGACGCCACGCCGTTCCGCCGTGTCGGGTGTGTTCATCCTCTCCCCGTACTTCTGGCGAGCCCTCTCCCGTTAAGTCCCCGGGCGGAGGGCTTGTCGTAGCACCGTCGTGTCGTCATCCGAAGGGTGAAATGCACTCCGCCAAAACTTTTTGCGAAGGACCGCAAAAACTTTTGTCTCCGCCCTTCTCCTGCCGCCCCGCCGTTGCTCCTTTGCCCTTTGCCGCCAGGGAACTCACCGAGAGATGGATTAACCACCAGACAGGAGGAAAAGCAGGATGAACACACAGAACGTCAACGTCAAAACCGCCACCAAAGAATCTTCCGAAAGATGGGTGAAAACCTCGTCCCTGCGTACTGATGGCTTTGTGCGCAATATCCATTCCCGTAACCCGTTCGATGTTATTCGCGCGGACGTGGTGCTGGCCCGTATGGAAATTCAGGCTAACCGGGGGTGTGGCCTGCACTACGAGATTTATGAGTCCCGTCTGCTGGGTATGGCTGTGCATTACCTGGCAGAACTGCCACTGAAAGACCGTCCTGTATTTATCGGCACAGCGGCAAAAAGAGGCTACATGCTGACACTGGCGGAGGAAGAACGTGCACAGGGGGAATGTGACGATCTGATGAACGAACTGGCGGCAGATTACTGATTATTTAATCGGCTGGCGGCATCCCCTGCCGCCAGCAACAACGGAGAAACATCATGAGCAACGGTAACACGAAAAGCACATCCAGCTTCGACGCATGGGAGAAAAGCGCGCTCAGCGAGCTTGATACCCTGCAAAACCACGTCAGCAAAGCCCTGTTGAAGTACCAGAGCAATACGGACAAAACGGCGCTGGGCGAGTCTGTAAACCGCTATATGGGCGAACTCAGAACTGCTGTCACGCGCATCCTGAAGGCCACGCCAGCCATTCAGCAGAAAGTCGACGAGGTTGCTGACATGCTGCACCTGATGGCGCATTTTTCCGGCATCACGTTCGACGAATAACCACCACGACACATAACCGCCATTAACCAGAAGGAGATAAGCCATGCACTTAAATCTGACCGAATCCTGCGCCGAAGCGGGTATTTACGCGACCAGTGAGGCCGAGCGCGAATACTGGCTGAGCCGCGAAACGTCATATCTGACCGCACCCGTCGAAATCGACGTGCACGCCTTCCATGATGCGCTGGGGCTGATGTACCCGATGAACTGGCGCAGCAGTCAGAACGGCGAGTGTGAAACCTTCATGCTGGCGGAAATGGTCTGCGGCAATGTGACCGAAATCTACGCGCGGATCGGTATCCGTTATTACAGGATGCGCGACTACAGCAACCTTGACCACGCGGAGATCCTGGCACGCGTTAAGGAGGGAGAGCAGCGCCAGAAATGAAAAAGGCAGACTTTCGTCTGCCATATCCCGCCGGATTTATTCGCCTTCAACGATAAATCCGGCCTTCACCAAAAGGAACAAACCCATGCAATTCAGTGAAGTTTCAATTGTTACACCGACCGCCCTGTATGTCCAGATGCTTGAGGCGGAAAACGCACCCGTAAAAAAACAGGTGCGTATTAAACGCAGTGATATCGACCGTGACGACATCAGCGCCGAAATGCGGGCGCTGGGCCGTCACATAGCGCACTGCCGGAAGAAGGGGCGCGCCGTTCGTATTCCTGCCATGCGCGGGGGTGAGTGGGGGCAGGTGTTACGCACGCTCGAACTGAAGCGGGCATTTAGCTGACGGAGGAGCCGCTCCTTACGGGGCGGCATTTAAGGAGGAACTATGTCTCAACTCAGTTTTGCCCGCTTTTTTGACCAGACGAAAGAGGCCGCACCAGTAACACCCGCTAAACCCGTATTGCCCGCCGTGAACGCGCGTCCGATACCGCGCCGGATGATGACAATCGACCAGGCCCGCCGCCAGTTTATCAGCGTGTTCAGGGATACCGCCCGCAGCCTGCGTCGCTGGGAGGTGTTCAGCGACTTTATTACGCTGGCCGCCAGCGAGCTGGATATGGCGCGAATAAGAACGCCGGAGAATATTGAGCAGAGCCGCAAAATCTGCGCGAAGTACAGCGAGAGCGATATCAGCAACCTGCATACGCTTTTCTGCCTGATGATCTGCGCGCTGGAGGCGAAATTTCACGACTTTCTCGGCGCGATCTTCATGGAGCTTGAACTGGGCGATGACCGGAACGGGCAGTATTTCACGCCGTATCACGTTCAGTCACTGCTGGCGAGGCTGCTGATGCCGGACGTCGACGAAACGATACGCCGTGAGGGATTTGTGACCGTCAGCGATCCGGCAAGCGGTGCGGCGGGAATGATTGTGGCGTATGCGGAATATCTGCTGGAGGCGGGCTATAACCCGTCTGAGCATATGTTCGGTAGCTGCATCGATATCGATCCTGTTGCGGCCGATATGGCGTTTATTCAGCTTTCCCTTCTGGGTATTCCTGCCGAGGTGGTGACGGGCAATACGCTGACGATGCAGCTTAACAGGGTTCGCTATACGCCCGTGTACTATATCAACAACTTTGAAAAACGCCTGGAAGATCAGCGCCGGGTGAGTGCCATGCGCGAATTTTTGCGCGGGCTGAATAAAGCCGCATAGCCAGCCTGAAGGGCAGAGGATTATCCTGCCTTTCGTGGCATCAAAGGCCGCGCGCCTGCGGCGCAGAATAAGCAGGCTGCGCTGACGCGCTGCCTGCTTATTCCGGCGCGAGGTTGTCTGAAGTTCCTGTCTTTTGGTTAGCTGATTACTATTCTTCATTCTCCTGCTTGCGATGGTCTTTATTATTCTGTCGCTGATATGGATATTATCCTTTCTTTTCCGGGCGTCGTCCCTGAAGGGACACGGCTGTCGTGAACGGAGCCGGTAAACCGTCTCCCCCTTCGGGCATCCATCCTGACGCAAATTCAAATTAACGCTTGCTGCATCCAGAATGGATGCGCCGCTTTCACCGTGGCGGTAATAAATTACCTCCACTCTGAAGCCCGTAACGGTAATTCGTCTTACGCCGATTTTCCGTTACGGGATGTGTGCATTCTCCTGGTGTGACTGTCGCCCGATTTCATCAGTTCGCGGAGGGCTGCTTTTAGCATCAGCCAGTAAGGAAATAAAGGGGTATATAAACGCTGCGCGCCCCTTTATTTCCTTACTGTCAGCTGCTCATTGCCCTTCGCCGCTCAGTGATGAAGTCGAACGATGTAATAACCCAATGAGGAGAAAACCAGAATGCACACATTAAACGTCAAAACCGCCACTCGTGAATCAGCCGAACAATTTAAAGTTGATAAACGCCAGCGCTACTCTGTTACAGATGGTGATGAACGTCTGGATTTTATTCCTGCGCTCTTTTTTACGCCTTCTGCTGATAACATGATTGCCAGCTGGTTACGTCAGCATTCAGATTATGATGGTGGTTTCTGGCGTTACTGGATTATTCCGCAGGGCACCGGAGGAAACGTGGCTCCGAACTGTGTCAGATTCACAACCGCGCAAACAGGATATATCGCACCGGAAGGTGAACAGCGCTATAACATGGTTATTCCCGGTAATTACTTTAAAGCAGAGGTCAGTGCCGATGCTGCCGGAATTATTGCTACACTGATGATCATGAACTGGTTGTCCTGGCAGGTTGCAGATATGGGGCCTGAATATTCGAAAGTCTGTAAACACCTCGTCGCTCGTCAGGATGCACTGAAAGACTACATCAGTATCATAAAACACCCTGAAGCAGGTTTAATTTATCGGGCTATTGATTGAAGACATAAATACTGGATGAATAAAAAGACCTCCTGTTGAGGTCTTTTTACTGTTTTGCAAGAGTCTGCGCTGCATTTTTATTATTCTTTATCGCCCGATATGTTGCCTCAATTTTTCTGGCATAGACATATCTTCTCTGCGCCTGTTCTTCTGTTTTCCTGAAACCTGCATTATAAGCGCCCACGGCCTGCCAGCTGACTCCCCACTTTTTGAATGCAATTGCAAGATAGTAAGCCCCGGTGTAGATATTCATACACGGATCGGAAATAAGGTGCTCCGGTTTTATTCCATAACGAGCCAGTTCGTTAAAGTGCTGGGAGTCCACCTGCATAAGTCCGGAGCCAAAACCCGAAACAGGATTGTAGCCTTTTACGTCTGTGCGGAAGTTCGATTCATTCCAGGAGATTGCCCGAAGCAGATCCGGATCTATATGATAATCCCTTCCTGCCAGATCAAAACAATCAGCAGCGTTCAACATTCCAGAAAAAGCCAGCGTTAAAAACGTAAGAGCAATCCGTTTCATTTCTTCCCTCCGGGCACCATGCCGGAAATACGTTAACCCATCCCATACCCAGACTCAACTAATATGCACTCCTCACCACCAAAAGCACCACACCCCACGCAAAATTAAAATTTTGCTGATTGGCTCTTTAAATCATGCAGTTAGAGAAAAAGTAATGTGAAATAATTTATTTTAATGTGTGTAAACAACTCGGTAGTGAGTTTTATTCGACTCGTTAAAAACTCTACTCAGCGTCATTTGTGACTATTTTTAATAAATCCATTGAGTTATGACTACGGCGAGTCTATATTCGAGTCGTAAATTTTTACAGTGTGTGTCGGCATGCAAGTCGTCTGTTTCCTGGCAGAGAGTCTGTGCCGAGTCGTGCATTTTTAGCTTTTCAAAATATTCTGTTGTACAGAAGTTTTGGAAATATAAATAAGGAGAAAATTATGGCCAGAGTCCAGGTCTATGTAAGCGATGAAGTTTCAGAGAAAATAAGAGTAATCGCTGAAAAACGTCGCGCTGAAGGAGCGAGAGATAAAGATGTAAGTTTTTCAAGCATTGCAT
>NZ_JBDPJL010000002.1:0-96990 GCF_041021625.1 Enterobacter sp. MALB-1 | reverse complement strand
AAGCTCAAGGAAAGAAGATATTGCTGTATTTAAGTAAATTCATGCAGTAATGCTGTGATGTGCTCGCCATATGAGGTGGAATGGACTGACCCCTGCCCCGGTAGACGTTCCTGCCCAAAAGTTATAACAGGTATCTTGAAATAAAGGGTAATACACTATTGGTTACAGGTCTGGATACTCAAAATCTGGTACAGATGGGGCAGATACGCATTCAACTCCGAGGCATACAAACGTGTTAGCATACCCATTTTAGTTCCACGCACTTTTTGAGATTTCCAGTTTTTTCGCTGCCGCGGCCGAACAGCATTCTCTACGGTTTAGCGATCAGCGTCTTGAAGGGATCGATTTCGCGGGCTTAGCCGGTTATTTCATCGGAGCACGGTCATATACCTGCTCACGCGCGGCGTTAGCCAAAATCGTATGCTTACCCTCAGCAGACGGATTTTTCTATTTAGGGTTGGATGGCTAAAAAATGACATCCGAACGAGCCAACCGTTAACCGACCTAATTGCGTGAGCGGGCTGTCAGAGATCATAATTGACAAATATTGTCGGCCGCCTGCGGACACCGTTGTGGGTTTCCGCAGGCGGCTAGGGCTTACCGGCATGTGCCGGGGGCATTCAGCTGCACATCAGCCTACCCCGCTACGTCTGATAACCTGGCCCCCCTCTGATTAATCCTGCCTGTTACTCCGACAGCCGGATGACTCCCCGCTGAGTAAAGGGCTGACACCGGGAGGAAGCCTTCTTCAGTTCGGCTGCTTTTTCTTTATCATAATCCCGGTCCCATGGGACGAAGCGGAGCATATTTCGGTAAGGTTCCCTTATGGACTCGGGACACAGGAGTTTAACGTTGCTGAGTGAGTAAACCATAATTCCCTTTACGCTGAACATTTTTTCGCCCCCGGTCCGGACTCTCTGCCATTCTTCATTAGCGAAATGAGAAAAAGGTATTTTAGTTTCATCAATCTGAAAACGCCGGGTTTTCCAGTCTGAAATACCTGCGAGCGCCATTGTTTTATCAACCAGCACCGGATAAAAGGACGGGACGTACATGCAGGTCAGAAGGGGCCATAGTATAACGGTAATGGCACCAAACTTTACAAACCACACACTATTTCTGACGGCCGGTTCGGTAACCACGTACATCGCGCCCGGAAACAGCAGGAGCATTCCCAGCCCTGAAATCAACACGGACACTTTCAGTATCATTGCGATACCGTCTCCGGCCGCTTTTTGGTCTATCCAGCCGATAACAATGGGAATACCGAAGGTGAAATACAGGGCAATAACCACAAGAAGAAGGGCCGGGCTGGCGGCATAAAGCGTCAGGGCCGTCTTGATGCGGAGTCTCGCAGACTGATATTGCCGGGCAATGCTCACGGGCTTTCTGAGACAGAAATAATTAATCAGTAATACAGACATCAATCCTCCCAACAGGCATGCCCAGCCAGTGAGCGTTCCATGGTTGGGATATCTGACAGCGAAATAAGCCCAGCCAAAGAACCAAAAAACCGAAACAGGGATCGAAAGAATTGCGGAGAGCGTTACTTTTCTTTTTATATCATTATAGTTATGGAGCCTTGGAGTACTCTTAGGCACGGAGATGCTGAAGATCAACGAGGGCAGAAAAAAAATAACTGCAAAGGCGGCCAAGATCAGCATCATAAACATGAAGACAAAATTAAAAATGCCTGAACCTGAGAGGTTTTCAGTGAACAGAAAGGCATTATCAAAAGAGCCAAGATAGGTTCTGATAATAACAAGAGACATAAACGGCGGCATCAGGCTGATGAGCCAGGCATATTTGTTCATTGTCGCTCCTTAGTTAAACTGTTCGTCATGGTAAGTTATCCTGTACTGAAAAAAGTTATGCAGCACCGATGGCGCTTAACTAAAGATCTCCGTACAGGCAGCGCAGTCCGGTCAGGGCCTCCGCCAGCGAGCCTTGGGCACATGTTGCGCTGAGCTCCCGGACCAGCGTCTCAAAGGCCTCCGCTGACATAAAAATTCTTAACCCGTCGATGCCGAAGAATCCCTCTTTTGACACGTGCCCGGGCGGGGAAAACATCAAGCGCTCCCCCTGATGACCGTACGCCAGGGCTTCCGGATGTCGGGCGTACAGGCTGAACAGGCCCAGCAGTTCGGAGAACGCTTCCCAACCGTACGGCACCACGAAGTCCTGGCCGGTGATGAGCAGGTGCAGACGAGGCGTGGTGTACCAGGCCCCAGGGCGCTCTCCGGGGTGCTGGCCGTCAATGCGGATCTCAAGGCGCAGGGTGCCGGCCACGATGGTTTCCGTTACGGCAGAAATAACCGGGCGCAGCTCCTGGGCCAGATCTCTGGCTTTCTCTCCGCTCCAGTCCAGCCCGCGCAGAACCAACGGGAAAATAGCTTTCAGCCGCGGCAGGGTGAAGATTTCTGCCAGCGCCGCGTCCGGCACTTCCGCCAGGTCAAAACAGTCGCTCTCCAGCGGACGCAGGAGGTGTTCGGCATACATCTGATCCACGACCGGGCGCAGCTCTGCCCGGAAGGCGTCAAACTCTTCCGTCCAGTTTTCCCCGGCCAGACGGAAGATCCCCTTCAGGTAGTGACCGTCCACCGGACGGTCATGCTCCACCTGCCAGGCCAGCAGGTCGCTGGTGATGTCGAGCAGCGTGCCCAGGGCCGGCAGGGTTGCCAGCCTGTTATTCCCGCGCAGGAAGGCCTCCCTGGCGTGAACCAGCATAAAGCGCAGCTCGTCGCGGGAGAGCGCTGACGTGCCGAAGGTCTGGCCGAGAATGATATGCCGGTACAGCTGCCGGACCGAGGCCTCCGGATCGGCGACCAACTGAAAATACCAGTCGCCGGGCGCGACCGTTTTCAGTCCGTCATCGAGGAAGCGTTCGGCCAGGGCGTTGACCGAGGTATTTTCGCGACCGGCACGCGTTTTAAGCGCGTCGATCAGCTTTTTGTGAAAACGCAGGTTAAGCTGGCTGAGCATCATCGTTCCTTTCATGTTTGTTTATTCTTTATGCTAACCTAGCATTTCATTATTAGCTATCAATCAGTTTGCCAGGATTCTGAAAGTTGTGATGCTTCTGCAATTACTGAAAGTGATGACTGTGGCGCTACAGCAACTTCTTTCCCCTCTTATTTCTCCGCAGATCCGAAAACCCTGAGTTCCGGATCTGCGCACACCGCACCGCCGCCAAGCGACCTCCTGACACAAGATGTAGCGGTGTAATCAGGTGCTTATGACGCTATATGTTGTATTACGCCCTTACCCCGTGACCCGGCGCGCGGCGGCCGATATTGCCGCTTTGCTTATGCCGTGTGCGTAGAACACTTCCGGAAACTGCTCAATGACGTAAAAATCGGATCACAGCGAAACCGCCATCCGGTAATTTAATGGCGTGGTTATATGGCTGCTTATTATCAAGCCTGAAATGATGGCGGCAGAAAAAAATTCAGACAGGCGACTGACGAAGGGTTATGTGCAGGACAATATGCTGCGCGTCATAATTACTCTGAGTGATTGTTTGTGCGTGATGATAAAGGTTAAACCATGGGAGAAACGATTTCATTCACGATCGGGAAACTGAAATTTCGAACGCGTAAAGCGGCCCTCACTCACTTCCTGCCCTGTGCCGGACCCTTGGAAAAAGGGCCACTCATGAAGGGGCTTGGTTTTGAGGAACTGAAGGCACTCTTTCTGACCTGGAGTGAATGCTGCGAAAAGTGGGGGCTGGACGGCAGGGAGATTTCATCCATCAGCATGGATGCGGACGACAGTAACCGCGGGCGGGATTTCACAACGAGTTAAGGAAGCAAAGTATGGGAATGTTTGACACAGTCACGTTTCGCTACCCTGCAGCACTTGCTTTACGCCTGATAGCCCTCGTTCAGGAAGAACTGCCAAAATACCTTCTGGCTCCGGAAGTAAGCACCCTGCTCCACTACGTGCCCAATTTGCACCGCAAGATGTTGCTTTCGACACTCTGGAATACGGGCGCGCGCATTAACGAGTCTTTGACCCGGAGTGATTTTTCTGTGGTGCCGCCCTACCCGTTCGTACAACTGGCCACCCTCAAGTGGCGGACGGAGAAAGTTGCCCGGACAGCCGGTCATGCACCTGCCGACAACTAAGCTCACCGTCTTGTTCCGCTTTCCGATGCAAGCTATGTCAGCCAGCTTGAGATGATGGTGGGCACTCTAAAAATTCCGTTGGAGCGGCGCAACAAACGCACCAGCAGAACCGAGAAGGTGCGCATCTGGGGAATTACGGACCGTACCGTCTGCACTTGGCTCGGTCAAGCGGTGGCCATGCTGAAAGGCAAAAGGTGATGGCTAATGATATCAACCCCCTTATCTGTCCAGAAGTAAGTGCTGAACGGATGACGCGTTCGGAATTTAAAGCGGTAATTGTCCAGCTTTCAGCCGGACAGAAAGAGGGTCTCAGGAGAGAAAACTCAGTGGCGAATCTATGCTAGGTTCTCTTCGGTCAGGTCGGTCATTTTCATGACGGTACTGCGGTCGATACCGTCCTGCGGCATAGTACGGGAAATTTTGAGGTTGGCTATTCGCACCCTTTTTTCAAATCCGCGTTTCTCACTGAGTTAAATTCCCTTTCGATGCCCTTCTGTTCTAGCTGTTGTGCTATGGCACATAAGTGCGTCTCCGTATTGCAGAGAGCTATGCGATCGTTAAGTATGCAGAATATTATTAGATGCGTTCGACGTTTAGGTAGTACTTATTCACATTATCCACAATGTTGATCCAATAATTAGATCCCTTAAAGATCCTCAACAGATCCTAATAGTACCAAATAGATCCCGGTACGCTGAGAGCCGCGCCAGCTCTAGTCTAAGAGACATTTTTCGTGTTTGTAAAGCGGACGACTGTGTTTACAAAGCGGATAAATATGTTTGTAAACCGGATTAATGTGTTTACAAACCGGGGTAACGTGTTTATAAATCGGTTTTAATGTGTTTACAAACCGGAACCGTGGCTGAAACAAGATCGTAGCCGCTTACACCTGTGGATATACGCTCTATGTCTAAGAAAGAACAGGAACTTTCTCTCGAAACGGTATTAGAGGTCATAGGGGAAAATAAGAAACTTATCCCCACTAAAAACGCTACCGTTCAACCAGTTGCTCTGATGCGTCTCGGGCTGTTCTTACCCTCACTCAAACGCAAGGGTAAGGATACCGGTAATATCAACATCGATGCTAGCAAAGAACTTCAAAGCCTGGAGTTGGCTCGGGCTGAAGGATATACCGATATTCGGATCAGTGGCCCACGTCTGTCTATGGAGACAGATTTTAAGGTTTGGGTTGGGATCATCCTTGCGTTCTCTAAATATGGCCTCAATGGTAACACTGTAGAGCTCCCCTTCAGCGAGTTCGCAACCTTTTGCGGTTATCTCCCTAAGGACAAAGATAAAAGCCTTAGAACGCGTTTGGCGGACTCTCTGGCCCGATTGCGTGGAACCACTATAAGATTATCGTCTGAGACGGATAAACAAGGTGTTGTGTCCGGCTTGTTGAGCCGTGGTAAATGGGATGAGGTCAAAGATACAATGGTGCTCATTGCTGATGAATCGCTTTGGGAACTCTATCAGTTTGATCGCCAAGTGCTTATCCAGATGTTTATACTCCGGCAGTTGGCCAACAAAGGCACTGCGCAGGCGCTCTACACGTTCTTGGAAAGTCTTCCCGAAAAACCCATTCCTCTCTCATTTTCTCGTATTAAACGGCGTTTAATGCTTACCTCGCCTAACAACCAACAAAACCGGGTTATTAACAAAGCTATAGATGAGTTGAAAGCCGTAGGCTACTTGGATGGCGATGTTGTGAAGCGTGACGGTGAATGGCACTTACTTATCGCCAGCCGAACGCCGCGCCCGGATATCAAAGCCGTGGCAGGTGGTTATAAAACGGATAAGAAAGACTTGGACGAATAACCAATCAGATGTGTTTATAAGGCGGTTGGCGTCACGTTTTTACATACCGCAACGGGATTTAGGCAGCTTGAAGCCCAAATTATCCGCTTTATAAACACAGATGCCCGCTTTATAAACACAGACATCCGCTTTATAAACACAAGCCGATTTTAAGACACATTATTGTTATATGCTCACTATCGATCCGCATTGCAAACACGATCTACCGCTTTATAAACACATGTATCTATAAAAAGTGTGCGTTTTTAGCAAATTACACATGCCATAGAATCCCCTTAGCATAACGATCCCACGAGATTTTTAGGCGATTACCTCTAACTGAATTTCTTTGTGCGGTTCGGAAACGTTAAAGCAAACAGAGGCCGCTTGTGCAGCTTTTTCTCGTTTAGGAGTACTAATTTGCGGTCTTCTGCATGTCAGCGTAAAGCCTAAATTATTGCTGGCAGGTCTGGTGAAAAGTGTTCTACAGATCACTGAGATTAAAGCTCAGTCGGAGCCCATTCAAATCAAAGTGCCAATGCATGAAGAAATGCCGGCCATTTTATCAGGCACCAGTGCAACCAACTGGAAGCAACACTACGGGCGCTGAATAACAGTCGTTGGTATCAAGTGTCCCTGCTAACTGAACATATGGGGATTCTTAAGTGACTGGATGAGCTTTCAAGCTCCTTAATGATTATCGAAATCTTGGCCCTATCATAAATTAACAATCCCCAACTTCATTTTTTGAACAACTTTGCAAAATTCAACTATGTTTGTGATTTTGGTGTTGCTTTGCAATATTTTCCAAGATTTAATATAATAATGCAAAGTTGATTAAAAGGGACACAATATGGGATTAATGGATACTCTTGACCAATGCATAGCAGCTGGTCATGAAATGACGAAAGCTATCGCGATTGCTCAGTTTAACGATGACAGCCCGGAGGCAAGGAAAATCACCCGTCGCTGGCGTGTGGGTGAAGCTGCTGATCTGATTGGTGTTTCTTCACAAGCGATCCGCGATGCAGAAAAAGCAGGACGTCTCCCTCACCCGGATATGGAGATGCGTGGACGAGTAGAGCAGCGAGTGGGCTACACTATTGAGCAGATCAATCATATGCGTGATGTGTTCGGCACGCGTCTGCGCCGCCCTGATGACAGCGTTCCGCCCGTTATCGGAGTGGCGGCACATAAAGGAGGGGTATATAAGACGTCGGTATCAGTCCATCTAGCACAGGATCTGGCGCTGAAAGGACTCCGGGTATTGCTTGTGGAAGGTAACGATCCTCAGGGTACAGCTTCCATGTACCACGGCTGGGTCCCTGATTTGCATATCCATGCCGAAAACACGCTGCTGCCTTTTTATTTGGGTGAGCGCGATGATGCAGCATATGCCGTTAAATCCACCTGTTGGCCGGGTCTCGACATCATCCCTTCATGCCTAGCCCTGCACCGCATTGAAACAGAGCTTATGGGTAAGTTTGACGACGGGAAACTGCCCACAGAACCCCACATGATGCTTCGTCTTGCCATTGAAACTGTGGCACATGATTACGATGTCATTGTTATCGACAGCGCACCCAATCTCGGTATTGGCACCATCAATGTCGTCTGTGCTGCGGATGTTCTTATCGTACCGACGCCTGCTGAGTTATTCGATTACACCTCTGCTCTTCAGTTTTTTGATATGCTGCGTGATCTTTTAAAAAACGTGGATTTACAGGGTTTTGAACCTGACGTTCGAATTCTGCTTACTAAGTACAGCAATAACAATGGCTCACAGTCCCCATGGATGGAAGAACAGATACGCGATGCATGGGGAAGCATGGTACTGAAAAATGTTGTTCGCGAGACTGATGAGGTCGGTAAAGGTCAGATTCGTATGAGAACGGTGTTTGAACAGGCTATTGATCAGCGCTCTTCGACTGGAGCTTGGCGAAATGCTCTCGCTATCTGGGAGCCTGTCTGTAATGAAATTTTCGATCGACTGATTAAACCTCGCTGGGAGATCAGATAATGAAGCGTGCGCCAGTCCTTCCAAAAAATATCGTAAAAGAAGTCCGCCCCGAACCTGAGCAGACAGTGGCACCTGCTGCACCGATGGTTGATTCATTAATTGCTCGGGTGGGGTCTATGGCCCGCGGTAATTCTATTTTGCTCCCGGTTTGTGGACGGGAAGTGAAATTTATTCTGGAAACAATATCGGGTGAGAATGTTGAAACGGCTTCGAAAGTCTGGTCAGGTAATGAACGTGATCAGGAACTGCTGACCGAGGATGCTCTTGATGATCTGATTCCCTCTTTTCTTCTAAGTGGACAGCAGACCCCTGCATTCGGGCGGCGGGTTGGAGGCATCATAGAGATTGCTGATGGCAGTCGTCGCCGTAAAGCCGCCATTCTTACATCATCGGATTATCGTGTTCTCGTGGGTGATCTCGATGACGAACAGATGATGGCTTTATCCCGACTGGGGAATGATTACCGCCCTGTCAGTGCTTATGAACGAGGCAAACGCTACGCACATCGGCTGGAAAATGTTTTTAACGGCAATGTCTCTGCTCTGGCTGAAGCCGAGAATATTTCCCGTAAAATCATCACGCGTTGTATCAACACTGCTCAGTTACCAAAATCCGTGGTTGCCCTGTTTACTCATCCTGGTGAACTTTCCGCCCGTTCTGGTGAGGCTCTATATAAAGCATTCACAGGTAAAGAAGCTATATTGTTGAAACAGACACAGCAGCTTCATGAACAAAAGGCAGCCGGTGTTATCTTTGAACCCGAGGAAGTTATCGGCTTACTGACCGATGCTCTGAAAGAGCCATCCGGTAAAAAAGTTAACCTGAGTTCCCGTCATCAGTTTGCACCGGGTGCGACAGCCCTATACAAAGGCGATAAGGTGATTTTTAATCTCGATAAATCACGCTTGCCTGCCGAGTGTATCGAGAAGATAGAAAGCATACTGCGCGATTTACAACGGGTTTAACCTGTTTAGTGATGGCAACAAGCTCCATCATTAATTTTCGATATCCTTATTGTGTTACATGCTGCTTCGGAATATGTAACCACGAAGCAGCGATTTTCTGCGCTATAGTCGCCCGCGTAGTTAAATAGGTCAGTTTTACTTCTCGCCTACCTGATTATTACCGCGATTTGAGGGCTTACCTCGAGTTATTGTTTTCCTATTTGGGACCATGGTCCCACCTTGTATCTGCTTGTAAGTACCCCACTCGGTAACCCGGCCCGGAATACCGGTACAACATTCCGGAATAGAGTGGGACCATGGTCCCACTCTATACTACAGTCGCTATCACAACCCATATTCTGATAATGTCATCTTGATTACTATATACGGTGCGTCAGCAGATTATGTTCGTTTTGTTCCCTGGTACTTCCTCGCTCACTCGCGGGCTTCGCCCTGTCGTTCGGCTGCGGCGAGCACTACTTGCTTTCCCTGCAGGGCAAAAATTTAACTGATCCTTCGATGGGGATATCTTTCCAGCGGGTTGTGTACGCAGGGGACAGCATAGCGAGTTTCATCTGCCAGGATGGCTCAATCCCCTGCAAACCAGACATGTCCCTAGCCGGAATGATTAATTCCATTGAGAACTTTCGTCAGATCAGTGCTGTGAAGCCGGGGCGGACGTTCGTCGAAAAGCTGCAACTGCGACACACCGGCCCCGGTAAAGTCATTAAGCATAATCCCGGTTTTGGCGTATCGGTGGCCGCTCTTCCAGATACGCGCCAAAGCCGTCGTGGCGGCTGCAATGATGTCCCGAGTGTCCTGAGTGGGGGCGCAGTTTATCCGTGGCCACATTGCCGTAGTAAGGCTCTTTAACGGCGAACAGTGACGTTTGATGGAAACGGAAATATGCCGACAATACTGGTTCTCTTTACGCTGCTTTTCAGAGACCCGCTCAGCGTACTAACAGATGGCTTGGCGGAGCGAATCATACTCTGTGATCTTCTCGCCAACGCTGCGGCTGCAGACAATTTGTTGTTTCGTCTGTGGGGTTTCCTCAAGCGACATGCAGCTTTCCCCGTTCAGTTATCGCATCGTTCGCTCAAGAACCACGGAGAAATTTTTCCGGATGAAGGCCGGATTTGTCAGGGCCAGAGCTTAATGCCCAGTATATTGAACTTACGTGCAATGCGATTTCCCACGACCCAGATCTCTTCGAGCGGCAGCAGTGAAAGTCGTTTGCACGTTCGCTGAGGATTCCCCCAGGTCATGGCGAGCACGCCACGAAACTGTTTCCACTCTTTTGAGACCCTCGGGGCTCATTTTGCCAGCGTTATCGTCGGTCTGGCTCCCACGCAGATGGTCAGGCGGGTAGAGTCATACACGTGCTGGCGCAGATGCCGCCCAAAGTCCTCAAGAACTATGCAGTGCTCACCGGTAAGGTCGCGGAACATCTCATCAATTGAATACTGTTCCACCCTGGGGCCTGCTCCTCCAGGCAATTCATTACGCGCGCCGACATCGAGGCATAAGTGGATTGCTGACCATCATGTTGACCTCTTTTGACAGAGAAACAGATGTAGTTTAGTTCAAACAGGCCAATCAAATGTTGCATTCCACTTAACTTACTAAAGTTCATAGGTGCTTGAGAATGCGCAGGGTTCCTTTCGTTTTTCATCTGAAACCAAGGCGTGCCCATTCGTATCCAGGGCTTCGCCTCTGCACTTCTTGCGATGACGCAGCCATCGTTATATCTGAATGAAACTAACAATTAGTTATTAATAAACTAATGATTTTAAAAAAGTATTTAACTACTCACTTTTACTAGGAATTTTGTATAGGTGGCTTACTTAAGTTAGCGACTAGCTGTTTCCTCAAAGCGCACAAGTTCGTGGACTTGAGGTCCGCTTTGTGCCAGAAGCGGAAGTTGGGTGCTGAGCGATGAGAACAGTGATGCTATCATCAAACTGATGATAACGACGTTTCTGAAAAATTCTCGACCTGGTTAAACCTGTCCGCTAAGGATTTCTGTAAATTCTCTGCGCTTCCTTGTTGCCCATTCAGGTTTTATGGAGAGCATTAAGCTATATTGTTTTCGAAAATAAACATACCTGAACTCCGTTTCAGGTGAGCGATTAATGGCTGCATACTCTGAAGCCAGACCAACCACACCACACTCAACAAACCAATAAAGAATCTCATCATCACTGAGGGTCACTTTACGCGCTATTTCGGCACCTTTTTCATTGATGATGAGATGATATTCGTTGCCAATAATTTCCAGATATGGAGTCGCCATCCCATCAGGTCTGTCAGGGATGATGAAGTAATTATTGGGTCTTATTCCCCCTCCAACTCTTTCACCGATTTTGAGAAGTTCTGCACGTAACTCTTCGATATTTTTCATGATTTATTGTTTTTAAGGGTTAACCATTCATTCCAGACATGCTCCGCATCAATATCTTGATAGCCCCGGCTTATAGCCATATCTCTGGCAATTTCGTTCGGTAATTCAATAGCGGTAGCATTATCTCGTATCGCCTCGACCTCATGCCTGGGCAGTTCACGGCCGGCCTCTCTCTCTTTTGCTGCAAGCAACGCAACAAGTGACGGTATGAATACAATACCCATTTCAGTAAGTCTCAGCTAATCACTAAATTTGAATCATTTTGCCATACGTAGCAGGCTGTTATACCCCCTAAGAACCAATGAATAATGACGTGCATTCCCCCAGTGCATAAGGTATTGATGTTCACATTTCATTCAAAGCGGATCGCTCGACTGGCTCAGGGCAGTTTCGTGCCAGAAGCGGAAGTTGGAGTGCCAAAGGCCCTCTAAAAGTGATGGCCCGTTTTGCAGGGATACTTACATCGTACTGGGTCAGGTCGGCTCTCGGTCAAGCCATACTGGAACGGTTCTACTCAGAATTTGGATCAAATAAAGAATTCAGATGCGGATCCAATACCATTTGGACTTCTTATGCAGCAGGTGAAATGGTCAGTTCCAGTATTCATATTTTGCCGTCATTACGGCGTTATGTTTGTCTACATACTGTTTACCTGTCTGATCGGTTGGGGTGATTGTTATATTCACATTAGCTTGTGTGCATGCTCCATGTGAGTTCCACTGCTCGCAGGTGGTCAGATTTTTTTCGATGGTGAAATACGTCTGGGTCTTGCTTAGGGTCAACTCACGGCCCTCGTTATCATAGCTAAACTCCTCTATGGTTGAGGGTGATTGGGTTTTGATCAGGCGATGATTGCTATCATAACTATATACAATCATATAATTATCTATCGGCATACTTCCTTTGCTTGTCGCGCTTGCCAGTAATCCCGATGAATTGAAGGCGTAGTCGATTGTGCTGACTACGGTCTTGTCTTTATTTTCCGGTTTTGTGGCCGCGATGACCGAACGATTAACCGCACGGCTGAGAATCCCTTTATCGTTAAGCAGGTACATTCCCTCAAGAGTCTGTCGATATATCTGCGTGGTTTTCTGGCTGTTTTTATCGGCTATGACCCCGTTTGAGTCTACCTTGATGCGCCAGCCAGATTCCGTTTTATTCAACTGAATGTCAGAGGTTGCCGTGAAAACGCCGTTCTGGCCCGTTGAGGATTTGACCTCTTTCATATGGCCGCCAATTAACTCACCGCATTGACTGAAGTTGCTTTGAACCGATGTGCGGAGATACCCATCAGGACTATCAATAGTGATTGATACAGATTTGGGAACTTCAGTTCTTGTAGGCTCGTTCAGAAGGATGAAGTTGTTCAGTTGGTTTTTAGCGAAGGTTTCTGTAGTGCATTGTGTTGCATAAGTCTGAAATGTGCAGAGAGATAAGAGACTAATTAACAATTTTTTATTATTGAATGACATTATTTGTTGTCCTAATAAACCGATCAATTATCCAGATTTGGTGATGTTGGCGAAGTTTTGTTTCATTGGCTGTTTGTCTGGTTTGACTCACTTGTCAATCAGTGGCTTCACTGTAATCTGGCTACATGCTTTGTACAAGTAGGTCCGCTTCTCGCTCATAGCAGACCAAACAACACTCCAGAGCTTCTGACATGAGCAGCATTAAATTAACTAACGTTTTTCACCACTCAGATCGTTATTACTGAGAACAACAACCTTCTTTCCTTTCAAATCCTAGCGGAAAACACGTTCACTGCTGGCATAAAAGCTGTTCACATCATTTAGGGCAAACATCAGTACATCTCCATGGGACGGTGGATAATGTGTGTGACGACGCCAAAGATGTCCATCTCGTCCGGGTCGGGATAAATCGGCGACCAGGAGGTGTTCATGGGCTGCAGCGTCAGTCGTGGCGTCATCAGGAGCCGCTTGACAGTAAACTCTCTCTTCACGCTGGCAGGTCTGCAAACAACGGATGGGCCTGGGGCGGGAGTTCTTTCCCCGTGCTAAAGCTACAGCTTCATCTTTCCTCCTGACGTTTTTTAAAGCTGTTTATACATACAGCATATTTAACCATCTGCCGATAATCCAGATCTCCGACAATACGAACATGATGAGCTTGCTAAGTGACTCAAATTGATAATTAACATCTTTTTGATATTTTATGGTTACTCATTATGAGAAATATAGTTTTAACTTTTCCATTTTTGCTCTTATAATTAGTATCAAATTGAGTTTAATTGAAGGAGCATAATGATGAATATTTACTGCGATGATGGTTCGACTAATGTTAAGCTGGCATGGTTTGAAGGGGGCGAGCTGAAGACCCGTGTCTCTGCGAACTCATTCCGACATGGCTGGAAAGTGGCTGAATTCAGTGCAGCGGCATTCAACTATCAGGTGGGGGCGCTGAAATACACCTGGGACAGCGTCAGCCGGGATGCGATCCCGACGACGAACGTGGATTACCAGTATGGCGATCTCAACCTGCTGGCCGTGCATCATGCGCTGCTGAACAGCGGCCTTGAGCCGCAGCCGGTCAGGCTGACCGTCACGCTGCCCCTGAGCGAGTATTACGACGGTGACTGTCAGCGTAATGAGGAAAACATCCGCCGCAAACGGGAAAACCTGATGCGTGAGCTGATCCTCAATAAGGGCAGGACATTTACCGTGACGGACGTGAAGGTTATGCCGGAATCACTGCCGGCGGCATTCTCCCGTCTCGCTGAGCTGAAGCCCGGCCCCGCTGAGACCACCCTGATTATCGATCTCGGTGGAACCACGCTTGATGCTGGTGTGATTGTCGGCCAGTTTGATGATATCAGTGCGGTGCACGGTAATCCGTCAGTCGGCGTTTCACAGGTTACACGCGCTGCTGCAGGCGCGCTGCGGGCCGCAGACAGCGAAACCAGTGCGCTGATTGCCGACACGGTCATCCGTAACCGTAATGACCATGAGTACCTGCAGCGGGTTATCAACGATGCAGGTAAAATTGACGATGTCCGGAGTAAAATTTCCGGGGCGATCGCTTCCCTGGGCGCACGTGTAACCAGTGAGCTGACCGCCTTCAGAAACGTTAACCGGGTATTTCTGGTCGGGGGAGGGGCGTCCCTTATTGAAGAGGCAGTCCGCCAGGCCTGGCCTCTGGCTCCTGACCGTATCGAGGTTATAGGCGATCCGCAGCTGGCGCTGGCCAGAGAGATTGCCCTTTACAGCAAAGAGGATTAAACGTGCCGGACGGCCAGTATTCTATCTATCTGCACAGCGATGATCGTACCGACATCGCCGCGATGGCGACCATCAGCACCATCTCGCAGCCCCTGCGCGGTGACTTCATACGGACCGCCGCCACCGCCGGGGCGGTGGTGTACCAGGCTGATGCCCGATTACCTGCGCTGATCCCGGTACTTTTTGACGGGCAGCTGAGCGCCATCCGGCTTTGCGCTGTGATGGCCCTGGTCTCCGGCACCTGGTCTTCACTCTCCGGACTTCCGGATGAGGCGGATGGCGGTATGGCGGCTCTGGCCATGTCACCGGGGACGGGATATCAGCGTCGTCGTTATACCCTGACGCTTCAGGATGACCGGAGCAGTGAACGTGTGGAAAGTGTGCTGACGGGAGTGTCATCACGCCTGCGTGGTGATCTGCTAAGAAACCTTATTATCACTGGTCTGGCCCTCCATACGACTGCACCGGAGCTGCCGCGTCTGCTGGCCAGTATGCCGGTACCTCCGGCTACGGTCAGCGAGCTGCAGATTCTGGTTCAGCAGATGGCCGACTCCGGTATTGCAGCTGCAGGCGTGGCTGCTGTCACTACATCGCAGATAGCTGCACCTTCTGCCACTCCGTCACCTGGTCCGGAAACGGCCGGGATAAAGAAAAATATGCGACGGGCCTTCGGAGACTAAAACATGTCAGTGATTAAACAAAAGGCAGAGCAGTGCATTCATAACTTTCTGCGCGCCCGGAACGTGCCTGAATCTGAGTGGCCGGATCTGGTCAAAAAGACCGGCAGGGGAATGATACTGGCAGGCGTGGCCGTTGTGGTTCCCGGCGTTCTGGTTGATAGCATCTCCCTGCCGGTGACAATCGCGATGCAGGTCTGCTACGCCTCTCTGATTGGTCTCGGGGTTATCCTTGCTTTTGATGATACAAAGCCAGAGGGGCGGGGTTAAATATGAACATTAACCTGAAGGAAACAGTGTGCAACCTGAAGAACTGACAGGTGACGAATGGACGTGGCCCTGCAGGCGCTACATCGCCAGCGGATTTCGGCATACAACCCGACCCTGACTGCATGCAGCCTGCGGGAAAGACTCCGCCTGCAGACGATATTTTTGGGCTGAATGAAGTGCAGGAGGCGCTGTGTCGCACTGGCGCGGCACTGGGAAACTGTTAAATCCGGCACCATTCACATCCAGCTAAAAAAACGGCAGGGTGACATCTCATCCCTGCCGTCAAATCTGAATGCTTAATTTTTCGGCGATTATAATGGATTGCTTTGTGATGTAAATCACATTTTATTCTGATGTGAAATTCTCCCCAACTTTACGTTTCCGGACAGCATGCCCGCCGTGCCTTCACGCTAACCCGGCCGCTTCGGCCGCCAGGGAAGCTGTCGCCTCCGTCTTCACCCGTTCGCGCCCTGCACGGTGCATTCAGCCCGTGAAGGGCTTGCGCTGCGGCTTCGGCGTCGCCCTGGCGTCCTCCGCTTTCCGCCGGGTTTTTGTGGCGGCACGGCGCAAGAGGGTGCCGGATGCTGAGGACAAAACCATGTTCAGACTGACCTGTATTGAACTCGATAACGGCGAGTTTGCCGTCTATATCAATAATCATTACCTGTGGAGTGAAGATGTCAGCGGGGAGCGACTGCATCTGGGGGAGGTGCTGGAGATGCTTTTCCTGCTGCCGGGAGTGGAGAAAATTACGCTCCGGTCGACGGTTCCTGAGAACAATGACTGGTGCTGGAATGACATCGCCGATCGCGTGCTGCCGTCGCTTTCTGCCTGCCGCGATGATATGACCGTGGCGGCACTCATTGCGAGGCTGCAGCAGTATCCAGCGGATGCGTTGTGCATGGGCACGTTCTGGCTGGCAGACGATTTTCTGTCGCTCGATGACAGTCTGTCTGAAGAAGAAATTGCAGAAGCCATGCGTATCTGCGACCACAGCCACGATGCCTCCATCGGTTTTAACCAGGACACACTGCAGTTCGCTGTCGACCACGTGAAGGGACGCTGACAAAAAAAAAGGACACCTTCCGGGGAGGGGGTGTCCTGAAATGTGTCAAATTCGTTGGTAAGTGAAAACCCTTCAGATGTTTTCGACACAGATGATTGCACAAACACTGTACTCTTTCATCTGCCATATATCCGGCTCAAAAAGGATGTCGGTTCAGGAAACAGAAACGCCGGTGGATGACATCGTGGCTGACTGGACGGGCCGCACGCCGGAGGCGCGGTCACGTACTCTCATTATCACCCAGCTGCACGCCGACCGCCGGGCGGTGAATGCCGGCATTCATGCCGCGCTGGCTGCGCGGGGAGAACTGGGGGAGAAAGCCATTACGGTGCCTGTGCTCGATAAAATCACCCACACCCGGCATGAGTTCAACAAAACAGAGGCATGGCAGCCGGGGATGGTGGTTAAACGCGGCGACCGCTACCAGGACGTGCTTGTCGTTGACCGTAACGGCAGTACGGTGACGGTACGTGATGAGGAGGGGAAGATTGGCCTGTATTCCCCGAAGGAACTCATCACCGGCGACGTGCAGCTGTTCCGCCGCAGCGAAAGGGAAGTCCGCGCCGGTGATTTGCTGAAGTTCACGGCGACTGACCGCGAGCAGGGGCAGATGGCCAACCAGCGCTATACAGTGGAAACGGTCAGCGAGACGGGGAGTATCCGTCTGAAGGGTGAGAGCGGTCGCGTTACCATTAACCCGGCGTTTTCCGGAGCCGGCACTTGCGCTGCCGGTGTATGACAACAACGGAAAGAGCGCCGGTCTGGCGCTGGTCTCTCTGGTGTCCGGCCCGGAAGGACGGATGACGCAGGGGGACACGCGGATGGTGATGACGGAACGCGCGCGTGGTGCCGTGTTACAGCGGAGCCAGACAGGAAATACCATTGTGGTCAGCGAACTGGCGGCTGCGCTTGATGCTGTCCGGAATAATCCAAAAGACGGTGTGGTGTGGCAGACCGGTGAGGAACCGCCCTCATCCTGGTTGCTTAAAGTCAGTGGCGGCGTGAGGCAGGATGAGGCCCAGCGTATCATGGCCACGCTCAGTGACGGGCTTACGGTTCAGCCCCTGCAGGATGAGCTGGCACGTGCTGAACAGGTCCGACAGGAAGAGGCCGGACGCAGTAAGCCGGAGGAAACGACGCTTATTGAACCGCCGCAGGAGGACAGGGTGAAACTGCGACCGGATGAAATCGATCCGGTGAAAACTGCCCCCCTCAACCCGGATGCCGGGGTTCTTGCCAGTGTACGTGAAAGTGAAAACCGCGAGGAAAGGGAACAGGCGGCTGCGGAGCGTGTGCGAAGTGAAGTTACTCAGCCTGATAAGTCTTCCGGAGAACAGGAGCGCGCCTCGCGTGTTATTGCGGACCTGGCAAACAGTGAGCGGGATCTGGTCCGGGCAGCGGAACAGGCAGAGCGCGGACGTATGCCGGAACACGATGAGCAGACCCTCAACCGAACCATTCAGAAAGAACGCTAATCCCCATTACTTATGAGAATACACCCATGAAATTACGTCAGTTAGCCATGATTTTAGTTACAACATACACAAGTTTTATTTTTACTGCCCACGCATCGGCCCCTCAGCCGTTATTCAGCCCGGAGCAGGAGGCACGAATTGGCGAAATTGCTGCAGATTACCTGGTGGCACATCCGGAGGTACTGGTCACGGTCAGTCAGAAGCTGCTGGCGCAGCAGCAACAGCGTCAGCTGGCAAAATTTGCACTCAGCGTCATGGAAAATCAGGCCCGGTTACTGAACGACAAAGATACGCCTGCATCAGGGCCTGATGATGCCAGAGTGGCGGTGATCGAGTTCTTTGATTATCAGTGCGTGTTCTGCAGCCGGTTCGCGCCGGAGCTGGAAAAAGTCATGAAAGCACAGCCAGATGTCCGTTACATCTTTAAGGAATGGCCTATCTTTGGTGGCCGGTGGGATGCATCACTGCAGGCCGCACAGCAGGGACTGTCTGTCTGGAAACAGAAAGGTCCGGAGGCTTATCTGACCTACCATAACGCGATTTACGCCACCGGTCACGTTGAGGGAAAACTGACAGCGGCCGATATCCGGGCAGCGGCAGTAAAGGCCGGAGCAGGTACGACTGAGCAAACAGACAACACGGCGTTACTGGAGAAAAACAGCAATCTGGCGGAAGCGCTGGGACTGACCGGAACGCCGGGGATCGTCGTTATGCCGGTCACAGGAGCAACGCCAGCCACTGTCACAGTGTTCCCTGAAGCGGTGACCGCAGAGAAACTGCAGTCCGCCATTCATAAAGCCATGCCGTCGGATTAAATTACTACTGAAAGCAACCTCCCGCCAGTGGCTGTCTTTCAGGTTTCACGCGTTTATTCTCCTGACGACACGCTTTGAGCAGCCAGTGCTGAACAGAATACCATAATGCGCTGCCGCACCCTGAGCTTTAAATTTTTAAGAATCTTATAAACTGCAACATCTGATATATCACATAGCGCGTGCATTGCACCCGGCATATTATTATTGGCGGGTGTTAATATTGGTGAAGCAATTCATGTAGTGTTCTCTAAAACTTTAAAACAAGATCAATCTCTTGCAAGTAAAGGTGGATGTTGGCTTTCAAAGAAACGATTGGCAAAATTGAAAGAAAATAATAAGTTAAGAATCTGTGAATGATATGGCTGGATATATTAACGGGGTGGTTAGTATCTCCAGTTATCGTTCTGATGATTCAAACGATCTTATTCTTCTCTTTTTACTCTTCTCATTATGTGTATGGTGTAAGCATTATCAATCAAGTAATGTACAGACCCTAAGAAGTTTGCATCACTGGCTAAGCTTGGCACTTATAGTTGTTGTATTTCCAAAATAATACTTTCTTTTGCCGTTTTTTGCATTTCAACATTATTGTATACATTGGTATTCTTTTTCGGTTCCTTTTTCATCGCTGACAAAAGGCTTCAGTCGACGCAGTATTCTGCTTCCTGTGAAGCCGCTATTTTATGAGTCGGAGCCGTATTCCTTATGTTGAGTCTGATAATCAAACGCCTGTTGCAGGCATGCCTGGTTGTTTGGTTAATGGCGACGCTGGTCTTTTTCGCCCTGCACGTTATTGGTAGTCCGGTCGATATTTTATTGTCTCCCGATGCCACCGAACGGGATCGTCAACAGCTGATTGCCGAACTTGGACTGAATCTTCCGCTGTGGCAACAGTACGGGCTTTTTTTACAGGGTCTGCTGCACGGTGATTTGGGGCGCAGCTACGTCTTTAATCAGCCTGCGCTGACGCTGATCCTGCAACGCTTCCCGGCCACGCTGGAGCTGTCGGTCAGCGCGACCCTGCTGGCTATTATTATCGCGTTGCCGCTCGGCCTCTTTGCGGGGCTAAAGCCTGATAGCTGGCTGTCAAAAACCATTATGGCGGGCAGTATTCTGGGCTTTTCCCTGCCGACATTCTGGGTGGGTTTACTGCTGATTATGTTTTTCTCGGTCAGTCTGGGATGGCTGCCCAGCGGCGGGCGCGGCGAGATGCACACCTTTTTGGGCGTTCAGTGGTCTTTCCTTACCAGCGATGGATTACGCCATTTATTACTCCCGGCCATTAATTTGGCTTTATTTAAAACTTCGCTCTTATTGCGTCTTACCCGCGCGGGTGTGCGGGAGGAGATGTCGGCGAATTATATGCGGCTGGCTAAAGCGCGTGGTTTATCTGGCTTAAGAATGACGTTTGTTCACTTATTAAAAAATATCGTGATCCCCCTGATTACTGTGGTGGGAATGGAATTTGGTTCGATTATCTCTTTTTCGGTTGTCACCGAGACAATATTTGCCTGGCCCGGCATGGGAAAACTGATTATCGACAGTATTAATATGCTCGACCGGCCGGTTATCGTCGCATATCTGATGATCATCGTCACCCTTATTGTCGTCATCAATCTCGTCGTGGATATTCTTTCATCTCTGCTTAATCCGCGGATCAGGTTAAATGCAGGAGAAAAGGCGCATGGCTGAGGCAAATATGGTGATACCGTCAACGCCGCAGCGCAGCCTGGGCTTACGGCAATTTCTGCGGCTTTACGCCCGTTCAAAAAGCGCGCTATTCGCCGCGCTGCTGGTAGGGCTGATTATTATCGTCGCCTTTGCCGCGCCGCTGCTGGCCCCGCAAAATCCTTACGATCTTCAGCAACTCAGCATTATTGACGGACAACTGGCGCCGGGTGCGCAGAGCAGCACCGGTATCCTGTTCTGGATGGGTAGCGACGATCAGGGGCGGGATATGTTATCGGCGATACTGTACGGATTACGTATTTCGCTCGGTGTTGGTTTTGTTTCAGTTTTTTGCGCCGCCATTATTGGCGGGTCCCTGGGTCTGCTGGCCGCCTACCGCGGCGGTAAAACCGATGCGCTCATTATGCGGCTGGTGGATTTGCAGCTCTCCTTTCCGGCTATCCTGGTAGCCTTAATGTTGTTGGCTTTCCTGGGCAAAGGCATCGGCAATGTGGTGCTGGCGCTGGTCATCGTGGAGTGGGCGACCTACGCCCGGGCTACGCGCAGCACCGCGCTTGTTGAAAGTCAGAAAGGCTATATCGAAGCCGTGGTCTGCCTTGGCTTGCCCTTACACCGCATTCTGTTTCGCCATTTGCTGCCGCAGTGTATGCCGCCGCTGATTGTCATTTCAACCGTACAGGTCGCGCGAGCAATTGCACTGGAAGCGACGCTCTCTTTTCTGGGGTTAGGCGTGCCGGTGACGGAGCCGAGTCTCGGCATGCTTATCGCTAACGGATATCAATATATGTTATCGGGTGAATACTGGATCTGCTTTTACCCTGGCATTGCGCTGATGGTGACCATCGTCGCGATTAATATGGCAGGGGATCGCCTGCGGGACGTGCTCAATCCATGGACACGATAAACAGTTTAACCCGGCGGGGAGAGGCAGTATGAGGCCAGTTCTTGAAGTCGAAAATCTGAGCGTGGATATTCAGTCCGACGGCGAGTGGCGGTCTGTCGTCCGGCATATTTCCTTCACGCTTGACGCCGGGCAAACGCTGGCGCTGGTCGGCGAGTCGGGATCGGGAAAAAGCGTTACGGCGGCGGCGATCATGCGTATCTTACCGGCGCATAACACCCGCATTACCGGCAGAGTATTGCTGAACGGGCAGGCACTGTTGCCGCTGAGCGAAAAACAGATGCGCGCGGTGCGCGGCGGCGATATCAGTATCGTTTTTCAGGAAGATTGTCTGAACCCGGTTTTCACGATTGGCTATCAGCTTACGGAACATCTGATTCAGCACCAGCAACTGAGCCGCCGTCAGGCGCTGCAGGAAGCCATCGGCCTGCTGAAGAAAGTCCGGCTTTCGGCTGCGGAAAAGCGGATGGATGACTATCCGCATCAGCTCTCCGGCGGAATGCGTCAGCGGGTGATGATTGCGCTGGCGTTGGCCGGACGCCCGAAAGTGCTGATTGCCGACGAGCCCACGACTGCGCTGGATGTCACCATCCAGGCGCAAATTATGGCGCTGCTTAAGCTATTGCAGCGTGAAGAGGGAATGGCCGTGCTGTTTATCACTCACGATATGGGCGTGGCGGCGGAAATGGCCGACAGAACCCTCGTGATGCAGGCGGGGGAAGTAAAAGAAACAAATTCCACCGCCGCGCTGTTTGCCCAGCCGCAGCATCCCTATACGGCGCGGTTGCTGGCGGCTGTCCGTCATGACGCGAGTCCCCCCACTGCACCCGCCACCGCAGAACCGCTGCTGGAAATTGAAGGACTGTCCTGCCGTTTTAACCTCCGCGGCGGCCTGCTGGGACGGGTGAAGCAGCGCGTGCATGCCGTTGAACAAATCTCCTTACAGCTCAGGCGCGGTGAAACGCTGGCGCTGGTGGGCGAGTCGGGCAGCGGCAAATCCACGCTGGGACGCGCGCTGGTGGGGCTCGTCGCACCGCAGGCTGGCCGCGTCCTCCTCAATGGCGAACCTATCGTTGCGCCAGGCCTGCCGTTACGAACCGATCTTGCGCGCCGCGTGCAGATGATCTTCCAGGACCCGTGGTCCAGCCTGAATGCCCGCATGACTGTCGGCGAGGCGATTGCCGAACCGTGGATTTATCACCGGCTCGGCGATCAGCGTCAGGCGCGTGAAAGGGTGGCCGAGTTGCTACATCTGGTCGGGCTTACGCCGGACATGGCGACGCGGTATCCCAATGAATTTTCCGGCGGTCAGCGCCAGCGTATTTGCATCGCCCGGGCGCTGATACTGGAGCCGGAGGTGATTATTGCTGACGAATCGGTCTCTGCCCTGGATGCATTAGTGAAAATGCAGGTCATGCAGTTGCTGAGCGAGCTACAGCATAAGCTTGGCACTGCCTTTCTGTTTATTTCCCATGATATGTCGGTGGTCAGGCAGTTCAGCCACCGTGTCGCCGTTATGCAACGCGGCGTCATTGTTGAAACGGGGCGTAACGAGGATATTTTTCAGCGGGCGCAGCACCCTTATACCCGCCGTTTACTCAGCGCGGTTCCCGTCGCCGATCCGTCCCGACGCAGCAGGGCACCTGAACTGGATAATAGCGAGATAGCGCATGCCGTCATGGCGGTAAATGCCGCCGTTCCTCCGTTAGTCTACCGGCAAATTGCGGTGGAGCATCAGGTCGTGGTGAATCGCTGATATGACCATGATGCTGACCCGCGAACTGGGCGATGTGATTGCTTCCGCCCGCCAGATACCGATCGGCGATGATGCATTGCATTATGCCCGACGTGACCTGATCGATACGCTGGCGGTGATGCTGGCGGGCAGAAGTGAGGATACCGTCATCAGGCTGGCGCAAACGCAGCGCCTGCTGGCGGACACCGCGTCGCCGGATATTCTTGCCTTCGCGCTACAGGCGGGCACGGCGGCGCACGTGCTGGATTATGACAACGTCGCGCTGGGCGGGCACCCGGCCGCCGTGCTGATCCCGGCTCTGCTGGCACTGGCGAGGCGCTTTCCTCTGTCCGGGCGCGCGCTACTGGTTGCTTATGCTATCGGCTATGAAGCGTGGGGCGAATTACGGCGGCGGCATCTTGTGCTGGCGCACGCGGCGGGCTGGCATCCCAGCGGGTTAACCGGACCTATAGCGGCGGCGGCGGCCTGCGCCTCGGCGCTTGAACTTGATGCGGTTAAGGCCCGGCACGCGCTGGCGATTGCGGCGTCGCAAAGTGCGGGACTGATGGCGAATTTCGGCACGCCAGTTAAGGCGTTGCATATTGGCTTCGCCGCCAAAGCTGGTCTGTTTGCCGCGTTGCTGGCGCTCCAGGGCATCACCGGCAATGACGCTATCCTGGAGCAGGAAAACGGCTGGCTGACGACCTGGTCGCCGCATCATCCCGCCGACAGAACGACGGCGCTGGCATTACGACAAGAAGACTGGCTACTGGCGCGCCAGCCCGCGGCGATTAAATATTATCCGGTGTGCTATGCCGCTCACCGGATCGTGGATGCTGCCCGCCAGCTTTATTCGCAGACGGCGGCGCGCCGTGCGGATATCGTACGCATCCGCCTGATGACCAGCCAGCGTCACAGCGATATCTTGCGTTTTCGTGAGCCGATGGACCGCACCCAGAGCGGCTTCAGCCTGGAGTTTGTGGCGGCAAGCGCGCTCATCGATGGCGAACTGACGCTGCGTTCCTTACAGGATGAAAAGCGAGCGCGTGCGGAGGTTAGGCGACTGATGGCCTGTTGCGAACGTATTGCCATTGCAGAAGGCGATCCTGAGCGCGAAGGCTTTGCACCACAGGATCGGATTGAGATTATTTTTCGTCAGGGGGACACGCTTTTCAGCCCGCCAGTGCGTTATGCCACGGGCGATACACGACTGCCATTAAGCGCAGAGCAACTGCGTGAGAAATTTATTGATTGTCTGCACTGGGGAGGCGTAACAGAAAATACCCATACGCTGTGGACGTCTTTACAAAATATAGAGCAGTTATCCTTTATCGATGAGTTAGATATTTATCGGCTGTTGCCGTGTCGTAAATAATAACGACTAATCAATATTAAACATATTTATAGCGATATTGATTATTAAAATATTTCAGCCTGATGATTTAGGCTGTAACCGGTACGGGAAGGGAATTTTTATTTTTCTGATTAAATGAAATCAATAAATACAATTTACTTAAAATAAACCACCAGGAGACAGTCATGAGTATTAACAGAAGACAATTTCTCTTCCGTACCGGCGCGCTGGCGGCGGCGTCGTTTATTCCCGTTGCTGTCACCTGGCCAGTGACGGGCTGGGCCGCTCAGCCGGTAGACAGCCTGGTGCTGGGGTTCAGTAACGAACCGTCGTCACTCGATCCCCACTGGCATATTGTCAGCGCTAATGCAGCGCTGACCACCTATTTATTCGATCGGCTGGTAAGATCGGATAATAAACAGCGCCCGCAACCGGGGCTGGCAAAATCATGGAGGGTCATTGATGACACGACCTGGGAGTTCGAATTACAGCCGAACGTGAAGTTTCATAATGGCGCGCCGTTGACCGTCGATGATGTTATTTTCTCTTTCGATCGCGCCAGCCATATTGTTGGCTCGCCTTTTGCACTACGAACTTATTTACATGACAAAACCGTCATTAAAGTCAGCGACACAGTATTAAGAATAAAAACCCTGGCACCGAATCCGATTGTCCCTAATGAGCTGGCGACAGTAGCAATTATTAGCCGCAGTAGCGGCGACGCAACCACTGCCGACTATAACAGCGGCAAAGCCGTCATCGGCACCGGCCCTTACAAGCTGGTCAATTATATTCCCGGTAACCGGATTGTGCTGACCCGCAATGATGACTACTGGGGTGAAAAGCCGCAGTGGAAGGACATCACTATTCGTCCGATTAGCGCAGATGGCGCGCGCGTGGCGGCGCTACTCTCCGGGGATGTCAGCGTCATCGAAAAAGTCGCGCCCACCGATATCGCCCGTCTGAAAACCAACGGCACGATTAATTTAACCCGCAGCGTGACCAACCGGGCTATTTTTCTCAGCTTCGATCACGGGCGTAAACGTTCACCGTTTATTCGCGACAATGCGGGCAAGCCGATTGATAACCCGCTGCTGGATTTGCGGGTCCGCCAGGCGTTTCAGCTGGCTATCGATACGCGACTGATCGTCAAACATATTCTCACCGATGCCGCGGAAGTGGCCGATCAACTGGTGCCGGAAGGCATTTTCGGCCACAGCAACGCGATCAAACCCGTCACCGCGGATGCGGAAAAGGCCAGGGCGCTGCTTAAAGCCGCAGGGTATCCGGAAGGCTTTCGCATTACGCTGCATTCGCCAAACGATAGGTTTATCCGTGACAGCGCCGTTGCTCAGGCTGTGGCGCAGATGCTGACGCGGGTCGGCATCAAAACCGAGGTGGAGACCATGCCCAGTAGCGTGTTTTACAAGCGGGTTACCGGCGACGCGCAGGGCAGCGAATTCAGCTTCTTCCTCGTCGGTTACGGTAGTGCCACCGGCGAGTCTTCCTCGCCGCTGCGCTCGCTGCTGCACTCTATCGACAAAGAGAAAGGCTACGGCTCCAGTAACCGCTCTTTCTACAGCAACAAAAAGGTGGATGAGATTATCGAACAGGGGCTGGTGACCCTTGATGATGCCAAACGCGAAGCGCTTTTTGCCTCGGCCATTGAACTTGCCATCGCGGATGTGGCTCTGCTGCCGCTTTATCATCCCATCAACGTCTGGGGACTGCGCAAACCGCTGAGCTATCCGGGACGCAGCGATGAGCAAACCATTGCCATGGAGATCGGCGTGGCTGGCAGCGCAGGAGCGTAAACATGAAGCACCGGGATCTGATCCGCGCCGGGCTACTGGTACCGGCAGGCAATATGGCGCTGGAGTATGAACTGCCGCGCTGGTTGCCGGAGACCATTACGTTGAACGTCGCGCGCGTGTGGCGTCCGGGCGGTACAACGCTTTCTGCCTCAGCGCTGGAAGCGATGCAGCAAAATATCGCTCCGGCGCTCGACCAGATGGATCGTCTGCCGCTGAAGGTGGCTCTGTTTGGCTGTACCAGCGGCAGTTTTGTTGGCCAGCCCGATGCGCCGGAAGCGATTGAGCGGCAAATTACCGCGACCCTCAGCGTGCCCGCCGTGACCACCGCCCATGCCGTCATCAGAGCATTGCGCGCGCTGGGGGCGAAGCGAATTTTTATGATCACTCCCTACCCGGACGAAATTAATCTCGCCGAGGTGGCGTTTTTGCGCCGGTACGGCATAGAGACCTCGGGCTATCAGTCGTTCAACTGTTCGTCGGCGTATCCCATCGCGGCTGTCGATAGCGATGACATTGTGGCGCTCGCCAGCAAATATGCCGGAGCCATCGGTCGGGCCGATGCGCTGTTTATCAGCTGCACCAACCTGCTGACGCTGGAGATTATTCCGGCGCTGGAAGCGACGCTGGACGTGCCTGTGGTGACCTCTAATCAGGCATCGCTGTGGGCGCTTTTGCAGGCGCTTGATGTGAAGTCCCGCAGAGCGGCGGGCCATCTGCTGTCAGTGAATGAATGAGCTAACTATACGGAAACAGGTTATGTCGCAAAGAGGAACCCGAATTGCTGTCGATATCGGCGGCACATTCACCGATATTGTATTGCAGCACGCCGACGGCACGCTGGTGTCTGCCAAACGTCTGACGACCCATGGCGCGCCGGAAGAGGCGGTATTGCAGGGCATTGATAATTTGCTCAATGAGACGGCGACGGCGGCGGAAGTAAGCGCTGTCGTGCATGGCACCACGCTTGCCACCAATGCGCTTATTGAGCGCAAAGGGGCGAAAACGGCTTTGATCACCACCCGGGGGTTTCGCGACACGCTGGAAATCGCCCACGAACACCGGTTTGACGTTTCCGATCTGTATATGAAACGCCCGGAGCCGCTGGTGCCGCGCGCGCTGCGCTTTGAGGTTGTTGAGCGGCTGGCCGCCGACGGTAGCGTGCTGACGCCACTGGACCCGCACTCGCTGGAAGCGCTGCTGCCGCAACTGGATGCTCAGGGGATCACCTCGGTGGCGATAGGTTTTCTGCACAGCTATGTCAACGGTGAGCACGAACGGCAGGCCGCGGAATTTCTTCGCCGGGCGCGCCCGGGTCTTTCGATCACCCTGTCGCATGAGGTTTGTCCGGAGATCCGCGAATACGAGCGTCTCTCTACCGCCTGCGCTAACGCCTACGTGCAACCGACCATTGCCCGCTACCTGCAACGACTCGATCAGGGGCTGCGTCAGCGCGGCATTGCCGGTCAGACGTTACTGATGATGTCGAATGGCGGTCTGACCTCGCTTGAGCAGGCCTGCCGTTTTCCGGTACTGCTGGTGGAGTCAGGCCCGGCGGGCGGGGCGGTGTTCGCCGCGCATATTGCCCGCGAAGCGGGGATCGCCGAAGCCATTGCCTTTGATATGGGCGGCACCACGGCGAAAGTGGTGTTTATTGATGACGGCGTGCCGCAATACGGCCGCGAGCTTGAGGTGGCGCGGGCGTATCGCTTTCTGAAAGGCAGCGGCATGCCGCTGCGTATTCCGGTGGTGGATATGGTCGAAATCGGCGCTGGCGGCGGCTCGCTGGCGAAGCGTAACGCGCTTGGGCTTATCGACGTTGGTCCCGAAAGCAGCGGCTCAGAGCCGGGGCCCGCCTGCTACGGTCGCGGCGGCGAATTGCCGGCGATTACCGATGCCGACCTGCTGCTGGGCAAAATCGACGTCTCGCGCTTTGCTGGCGGCAAAATCGCCCTGTCGCGAGACAATGCCGTTCGCGCTTTACAGACGCATCTCAGCGATGAAACCGACCGCGACGGACAGCAGGCGGCGATGGCGATGGTCGAAGTGGTTGATGAGAATATGACCAACGCCGCACGGGTTCATGCGACCGACCGGGGCTTAACCATTGAAGGCCGGACGCTCATTGCCTTTGGCGGCGCGGCACCGATGCATGCGGCGCGCGTCGCGCAAAAGCTCGGCATCGATCGGGTGATTATTCCCAAAGGGGCGGGCGTCGGCTCGGCGCACGGCTTTTTACTGGCTCCGCTGGCCTGCGAAGTGGTGAAAACGCAGCTTCTGGCGCTAAAGGCGTTTGATGCAGAACAGGTTAATGCCATTTTCGGCCAGCTGTACCAGCAGGCGAAGGCCACGCTAGCGGTCAGCCCGCAGGATGAGGCGGCGCTGCATCAGGAACATACCGTTTATATGCGCTACCGCGGGCAGGGGCATGAAATCCCGGTGCGCCTGAGCGGGAAAACGCGCTATGAAGAACACGACGCCGCCTGGCTTATAACCCGCTTCGAAGAGGAGTACGCCCGCCATTTTCACCGCATTATTCCCGGCATGCAGATTGAGTGTCTGACGTGGGGCTTAAGACTGAGCCATGAAACCGACGCGACACAGGTGCCCGCAGCAACGAACCGCGAGGCGTATACACCCGCGCCACAGCGCGAGCAGACGCTCGTCGACCTGGCCACGCTGTCGGCACAGCAGGCAGGGGTTTATCCGCGCGAAGATTTACGCATCGGCGCACAACTGCTGGGCCCGGCGATTATCGCAGAGAGCGAAACGAACACCGTCGTACCGCAGGGGTTCAGCGTCACCCTCAGCCGTCAGCAACATCTTATTTTGCAAGCCAACCGGGAGGAAAAATGAGCGCTGCTATCTCCGATATTCAGCTACAGGTCATCTGGAGCCGCCTTATCGCGGCGGTAGAGGAGCAGGCGAGAAGTCTGATCCGCGCCGGTTTCAGCACCTCGACCCGGGAAGCGGGCGATGTTTCCGCGGGCGTATTCTCCCGTGAGGGCGAGATGCTGGCCCAGGCGGTGACCGGCACGCCCGGACATGTGAATTCGATGGCCCGTTCGGTGAAACACTTTCTGGCCGCTTATCCGCTGGACACCCTGGCACCGGGCGACGTGCTCATCACTAACGATCCGTGGAAAGCAACGGGGCACCTGTCCGATATTTCAGTGGTCACACCGGTCTTTCGCCACGGACGCGCCGTAGCACTGTTTGCCTGTACCACGCACGTTGTGGATATTGGCGGCAACGGACCATCACCAGAATCGCGCCAGGTGTTCGGCGAAGGGCTGTTTATTCCCATTATGAAGCTGGCCGAGGGCGGTGTGGTAAACGAAAGCCTGCTGCAAATTGTTCGCGCCAACGTCAGGGAGCCGGTGCAGGTCGAGGGCGATATTTTTGCCCTGATGGCCTGTAATGACGTGGGTAACCGCCGCCTGCAAAAAGTCATGGATGAGTACGCGCTGGACGATTTTTCCGATATCGGCGCGCGCATTCTGGCCTTCAGCCAGCGGGCGATGATGGCGGCCATCGGCGAGCTGCCGCACGGCACGTGGCGCAACAGTATGCGCGTCGACGGCTATGAACAGCCGATCGATCTGGTGGCCGCCGTCACCATAGACGACAGCGGCATCCATATTGATATGGAAGGCACCTCCGGGCCGTCGCGCTACGGCATCAACTGTCCGCTGTGCTACACCGAAGCCTACGCGGCGTTTGGCGTAAAAAGCCTGATTGCGCCTGGGCTGCCCAACAACGCGGCGACGCTGGGTTGCATTACGCTGCGTGCGCCGGAGGACTGCATCGCGAATGCCCACTGGCCGCGCCCGGTGGTGGCGCGTTCTCTGGTCGGCATGTTTCTGCCGGATCTGATTTTCGGCTGCCTGCGCCAGATCCTCGCCGATAAAACTCCGGCAGAAAGCACTGGTAGTCTGTGGAACGTGCGGCTGGCAGCGCCCGACTCAGAATGGGGAAAGGCGTATATGACCACCAGTTTTCACAGCGGCGGCGCGGGCGCGAGGCCGCAGAGTGACGGGCTTTCCGCCACGCCGTTTCCCTCCGGGGTGAAGAATGTGCCGGTGGAGATCACCGAAGCCATGACCAGTATCGTGGTGTGGGAAAAATCTCTTCTTCAGGATTCCGGCGGCGCGGGGCAGTACCGCGGTGGGTTGGGGCAAAAAATGGTTATCGGTAATCGTTTTCCGGTGCCGCTGGCGCTCTACGCCCGCTTTGATCGGGTCATCCATCCCGCGCGTGGTAGTGAAGGTGGGTTGCCGGGGCGCACGGGACGACTTTACCTGGCATCGGGTAAGCCGCTGAACGCCAAAGGCATCCAGGAGATCCCCTTTGAGGATCGGCTGGTGCTGGAAATGCCCGGCGGTGGCGGTTGGGGGAAACCGCAGCAGCGTGCAGAGGACGATATTCTTGCCGATGTTGAAGCGGGATATATTAGTCAGGAACAGGCAATCGACGTTTATGGCATTGACGCGCAGCGCCTGAAATAACTTATTAACGTTGTTAGTAGACTGTCTCATTCGAATGAATGGGACGGTAACTTTGTGACCTAAACTCTGGGGAAATTAATGAAAAAAATAATTCTTATGGCGTTATTTGTCAGCGCCTCCTCTGCCCACGCGGCGGAAATCTTTAATAAGGACAAAAATAAACTGGATCTGTATGGCAGTGTCAGGGCCAGACATTATTTCAGCGATAGTGACAGCGTTGATGGCGACGCATCTTATGTCCGGTTGGGATTTAAAGGCCAGACCCAAATTAACGACAATCTGACCGGATTCGGCCAGTGGGAATATAATTTCCAGGCCAATAACTCCGAGGGCAATGATGCGCAGGACGGCAATAAAACGCGTCTGGCCTTTGCCGGTCTGAAGTTTAGCCGCTTTGGCTCCATCGATTACGGACGTAACTGGGGCGTGACTTATGATGTGGCGTCGATCACCGATAAAGCGCCGATCTTCGACGAGCTGACCTACAGCACCGCCGATAACTTTATGACCGGGCGTTCTACCGGCTTACTGACCTGGCGTAACAGCGACCTGTTCGGTGCCGTTGATGGACTGGACGTGACGACGCAGTTTCAGGGGCGCAACTCAGATCGGTCGGCTACCGCCACTAACGGCGATGGCTACGGTTTCTCGCTGAGTTATGAACTGGTCGATAATCTTACCGTTCTCGGTACGTACAGCGCGTCGAAAAGAACCTCAGCCCAGCAACAGCTGAAATGGGGTGATGGCGACCGCGCCGAAATTTGGGCCACCGGGATTAAATATGACGACAAAGGTTTATATCTTGCGGCGTTGTATTCCAACAGCCATAACCTGAACAAAATCAGCTCCTCTGGCTATGCCAACGAAGCCAACAGTTTTGAAGCGGTTGCCTCATATCTGTTTTCTTCCGGCATAAAACCGTTCGCAGGCTATTTCCAGTCGCGCGGAGAAGATATTGAAGGGGTAGGGAAGGCGGATATCGTTAAATATGTTGATATCGCTCTCTCATATTTCATTAATAAAAACATGCTGGCCTATGCCGATTATAAAATCAACCTGCTGGACGATGATAATCCGCTGGGGGTGAATAGCGATGACAAGTTTGGTGTCGGGTTAACGTACCAGTTCTGATAACACTGTCATCAACTGACATAACGCAGGCGTTAATAAAAGGGTGGCGGCATGAACAATGAAAAAATACATAGCTCGCACTGGGGTGTTTTTCGCGTCTCTGAGGAGAAGCACGGGTTAAACGTGAAAGCCTGGGATGACGATCCGGACCCCAGTCCGCTATTAGGTAATTTTACTGATTCTGCCGACCACCCGGTGCGAATTTTGAAGCCCGCTGTACGACGCGGCTGGCTTGAGAACGGTCCGGGCCCTGACGATCGCCGGGGCGCGGATGAATATATTGAGATGGAATGGGAGCAGGTCCTCGACCTTGCCGCCGATGAACTGGCCCGGGTCAATCGCCAGTACGGGCCAGACGCGGTTTTTGGCGGCTCCTATGGCTGGTCGAGCGCCGGGCGCTTTCATCACGCCCAAAGCCAGGTGCATCGCTTTCTGAACACGACTATCGGCGGCTACGTGCGCTCGGTCAACAGCTACAGTTCCGGGGCGGCGGCAGTGATCCTGCCGCATATTATCGGTGAGTTAAATGAGGTGGCGCGTCGCGGCGTCAGTTGGGACGATATTGCCGCGCATAGCGATATCATTCTCTCTTTTGGCGGCATGGCGCTGAAAAATTCGCAGGTGGCCAGCGGCGGCATCAGCCGTCATACCGAGCGAGAGTTTATGCGTCAGGCTGCCGCAAGGGGATCACGATTTATTAATTTCAGCCCGCTGCGCACGGATATGCCGTCAGAGGCCCGCGCCGAATGGTGGAAGGTCGCCCCCGGCAGCGATGCGGCGCTGATGCTGGCGCTGATCCACGAGATTGTCGTCAGCGGAAATGCCGACCGGGCGTTTCTCGAACGTTACTGCGAGGGCTGGCCGCTATTCGAAGCCTATGTCCTGGGCAACGCCGACGGCCAGGCAAAAACGCCGCGCTGGGCCGCGGAGATTTGCCGGATCCCGGAAGACGAGATTGCCTCGCTGGCCCGTGAACTTGCCGAGAAGCGGGTGCTGGTGACGGTCTCGCACTCCTTACAGCGTGCGGAGCATGGCGAGCAGCCGGTATGGCTGGGGCTGGCGCTGGCGGCAGTATTAGGCCAGCCTGGATTACCCGGCGGCGGGTACGCCTATGCGCTGGGGGCGATTGGGCATTACGGTAAACATCATAACGTGGTCGCCTTCCCGGCGCTTCCTCAGGGCGTTAATCAGGTTAAGACTTTTATTCCGGTGGCCAGGATTGCGGACATGCTGCTTCATCCAGGTGAAGGCTTTGATTTTAACGGTCAGCACCTGACCTATCCGGACATTAAACTGGCATGGTGGGCCGGCGGCAACCCGTTCCATCACCATCAGGATCTCGGCAGGTTGCGTCGCGCCTTCGGCCGGCTGGATACGCTTATCGTCCATGAACCGTTCTGGACCACTACGGCGCGTCATGCCGATATTGTTCTGCCTGCCACGATGACCCTTGAGCGTGACGACATCGGCGGCACGCCGACCGATCCTCTGCTGGTGGCGATGCAGAAAGTAAGAGCGCCTCAGGGCGAGGCGCGGGATGACTATACGATTTTTACGGCGCTGGCGCGACGTTTTGGCACAGAACGCGCCTTTACTGAAGGCCGTAGCAGCCAGCAATGGCTGCGTCATCTTTACGGCCAAATGCAGGAAAAACTGCGTGGGCACGGCATTAACGTGCCTGACTTCGACTCCTTCTGGCAGACAGGAACGATACTGTTGCCGCAGATTCAGGATGGCGACCGGCTGATGCGCAGTTTTCGGGCCGACCCGACCGGCGCGCCGCTGCCCACGCCCAGCGGGAAAATCGAACTTTTTTCCCGCACCATAGCGCGTTTCGGTTATGCGAATTGTCCAGGGCACCCGGCGTGGCTGCCGCCGACGCAGCAACCCGATCGGCATCACTCTCTGTGGCTTATCGCGAACCAGCCCGCCACGCGGCTGCACAGCCAGCTTGATTTTGGACAGTGGAGCGCCAGGAATAAGCAAAAAGATCGGGAAGTGTGCCAAATACACCCTCAGGACGCTGCGAAAAGATCGATACGTACGGGGGATATCGTGAAGATTTTTAATCAGCGCGGGGCGCTGCTGGCCTGTGCGAAAGTCACTGAAGATATCATGCCAGGCGTGATTCAGGTGCCGACAGGTGCCTGGTTTGACCCGATGGAGCCACTGGCTGCCGTGCCTTTTTGCGTCCACGGCAACCCCAATGTTGTGACTCTCGACAAAGGAACTTCATATCTGGCGCAGGGATGTACCGGGCAGATCGCCACGGTAGAAATGGTGAAATTCGAAGGTGTCCTGCCGACGGTTAAGGCGTTTATTCCTCCACGGCTGAGCGCGGCGAGCGCCCCCCGCCAGAAGTCTGATTTATCGCCCGCAACATTACGGGCGCGTTTTAATTATCCATCTGGCTGATAATGGTCAGTCGGGCACGATAGCCGTTGCGAATATGCTGACAGGCGGCCTCCTGCGCGGCCTCCGCGTCACGGCGGACTAGGGCGTCCACCATTGCCTGATGCTCGCATTTTGCCTCTTCCGCCCGGTCGGAAAGCGCATAGGTTGTGCCGCGTAGCAGAGAGAGGTGGATGCGCAGGTTATCGAGCATTTCATTAAGATAGGGGTTATGGGTGGAACGATAGATCTGCCGATGAAACTGGCGGTTGTGATCGTGCAGCATTTTACTGTCGGTCAGCGTTTTTTCCGTGTCGACCATTCTTTGCAAAAGCGCAATTTCTTCATCGGACGCAGCGGATACCGCAAGCTGCATCGCAATTTTTTCCAGTCCTTCACGCACGGCAAAAAGCTGACGCAGGCGATCATAGCTGATATTAGCGACAATCAGGCCGCGTTTCGGTCCAGGCTCCGCCAGACCGAGCGTTTCCAGCCGGTGCAATGCTTCACGAATAGGGGTTCTGCTCAGGCCAAATTGCGCTGCCAGCCTCGTTTCCTGCAATCGTTCTCCGGGCAGGAGTTCTCCGTGTTCGATAGCGGTAATCAGTATCTCAAAAGGTGAGATAGTCATATTACGCTTATCAGTTTTTAAGTTCATAATTTATAAAGGTTATTTCCGATTTTTGAGGCCTGGCAGCCGGGGGTGAGTGCAATTGATAATAATGTCATATTGCCACAGTAAATAATGTTTTATCGTTCATTTTGTTCTTAGCTTAGTTAAAAAACGTCTTTTGTACTGCACGCTGTCACTGATATGTTTAGATTGTCATTTATTGTATACAAATGGATTCAATTAATCATTGTATTGTTTTGTAAGACTTATTTAGTAATCAGCATCAGGAAAACCACAATGATGATACCAGACGCCGCAATAGCCCCTTATGTTCGAGGGGGGCAGCTCAGTCATTTTATTCATCACGCACACGAGAACCACATCCCGGACGCGGTTCTGCATGAAGCGAAACGCGCACTGATTGATTACCTCGGCGTGGCGCTCGGGGCGGTGAATGACGACGCTGTACGTGCGGTACGGCAGGTCGTACGCGTCTGGAACGCGACAGGCGAAGCACGCATTCTGCTTGGCGGAACGACGACGCCGGGGCTGGCGGCGCTGATTAACGCCACGATGGCGCACGCGGCGGATTACGACGATACTCATCCCGCCGGTGCGGGTCATCCTGGCGGCCCGTGCTGGTCGACCGCGCTGGCGATGGCGCAGGCGCATCCGGTCAGCGAGGAACGTGTGCTGAAGGCGTTTATCGCCGGATTTGAAGTGATGGCGAAGCTGGGCGGCGGCTGGGTGCCGGGCGTCGGGCGGAATCTACAACGCCGCGGCTTTCATCCGACCTCGATCGTCGGGCGGGCCGGGGCGACGGCGGTCGCGTCATCAATTCTCGGACTCAACGAAGAGCAAATACAAAACGCGCTCGGCGCGGCGGCGACCATGATGGGCGGCCTACAAAAATCCTCCGGTACTCACGGTAAGCCTTTCCATGCGGGTAAGGCGGCAATGGATGGTATTCTTGCCGCGCAGCTGGCTTCCGAAGGTTTTGTCGGCGCGCACCATTTCTATGAAGCCGACGGCTGGGTGAAAAACTTTATTCAGGACGGCAGCGCGGAGATCCCGCCGCTCGATTTCGGTGAAAGCTGGGAACTGCTGACTAATGGCTACAAGCTGTATGCCAGCTGCCGCGGAACGCATGCCTCCATCGAGACCGCACGTCAGCTTTATCCGCGGCTTAAAGGTCGGAAGATCGTCCGCATCGAGGCAAAGGTGCACCCGATGGGAATGGTGAACGCCGGTATCCTCAATCCGCAAACTCCGCTGGAGAGCAAATTCAGCATTCCGCACTGCATTGCGCTGGCCCTCAGCGGGTACGCGCTTACCGATACGGATTTTACGCCGCAAACGGTGGCCGATCCCGCCGCCCGTGCGCTGTTGCCGCTAATGAACGTGCAGGCTGTCGAGGGGCAGTCCGCCAGCTCGGCGTTTATTGACCTCTGGCTGGAGGATGGCGAGGTGCTTCACGCCGCGACCGAGGTATATCGCGGCCACGCGCAAAACCCGTTAACCGATGAGGAACTACGCGCCAAATTCGACTCTCTGGCGATTCCGGCGCTGGGCGCAGAGCGCAGCAGCGCGCTCTACCAGGCCGCCGCGCATTTTGAACGTCCCGGCTCGCTGGCGCAGATGACCGCGCTGCTGGCAGGCGACAACGCCGACTTTAGTAAGGATACCTATTAATGACCATCGCCCGACAAATGGCCGCAAACCTGCTGCGCTTCTCGCGCCAGACGTTTTCACCGGCAGCGCGCGAGCAGGCGCGAACCGCCATTATTGATACGCTCGGCGTAACGCTGGCAGGCGGCGTGCAGGACGGGGCGGAGAAACTTCGCCATGTGATTGCGCCTTCTGCGGCAGCCGGCAAAAGCCGCGTTTTTGGCACCGATTTGCGCCTGAACGTGCTGGATGCCGCGCTGCTGAACGGCGTATCGTCCCATCTGCTGGATTTTGATGATTCCAACTCCTGGCTGCATGGGCATATTTCTGTCGCCGTGCTGCCCGCCGTGCTGGCGCTGGCGGATGAATATGAGCTAAACGGCGAGGCGATCGTGCGCGCTTATCTTTGCGGGTATGAGACCGCCGTGCGCATGGGCAAAGCGGTCAGCCCGTTCCAGTACCGACACGGCTGGCATCCGACGACTACCGTGGGAATTTTTGCCGGTGTCGCCGCCTGCGCCGTGCTGTTGGAATTAACTGAAGAACAAACCGCGACGGCACTATCAATTTGCGCATCGTTATCTTCCGGCATTAAATCCAACTTCGGCAGCCAGACCAAGGCGCTGGTGGTGGGGCAGGCAGCGCGCAGCGCGGTCATGGCGGCCCTGCTGGCGCGCGAAGGCTTCAGCGCCGGACAGACGGCGTTTGAGCACCATCACGGCTATTTCAACGTTTTCAACGGTAGTGACAACGTCGACCCATCCGCGCTGACCGAGTCCTGGGACGGTACTCCGTACATTCTTGATACCGAGAAGAGCAACAACTTTAAGTATTTTTCCTGTTGTTACGCCATCCTGTCACCGGTAGACGGCGTGCTGGCGCTGCGCGAGCAGACGGGACTCAGCCCGCAGCAGGTGGAGCGTATAGAGGTGCAGGTCCATCCGGTCCGTTTTCCTCATATCAATATTCCGCAGCCGGAGAATCCGCTGGCGGGGAAATTCAGCCTGCATTATTGCGTGGCGAGGGCCTTTGTCGCGGGCACCCTGACGCTGGACGATTTTATTGAAAACACGCGTTTTGCCGATCCGGCAACTCAGGAGTTATTGCACAAAGTAACGCTTAGCTGTCATGACCAGCCGACGACCCACAGCGCCTACGTGACGCTGACCGCCACCGACGGAAGACAGTTTCATCAACATATCGCGGGAGCCCGGGGCTCCAGTCCAGCGAATCCGCTGCCGGAAGGCCTGCTGGCGCAAAAATTCCTCGATTGCGCAGGTCGGGTATTGTCTCCTGACGATGCGCGGGGGCTGTATGCACGCCTGCTGCAAGACGACTATCGCTGAGCGGAGCGGCCATGACATTACAGTTAATTCCCGCCGATATTTCTCCGTTGTTTGCCGGCGTGATGGTGTTTTGCAGCTTTCTGACTTCGGCGCTGACGGCCGCGATGGGGCTGGGCGGCGGCACGGCCCTGCTGGCCGTGATGGGGCTGGGAATGCCGGTAACCAGCCTGATGCCGGTCCACGGAATGGTGCAGCTGGGATCGAATCTCAGCCGTACGCTCATTCAGCGTATTTACGTGGTCTGGCCGCTGGTGCTGTGGTTTTTGCTCGGCAGCACCGTCGGTATCGCCCTCGGCGCGCCGTTGGCGGCCGCGATTCCGGACGACGCGGCGCGTATCGCGTTAGCGTTATTCATCCTGTGGACGGTCTTTCACAAGCGTGGTGAGGCGAAGCCGCTCAATAAGCTATTTTTCGTCATCGGCGGCGGGATCAGCAGTCTGGGGACGATGATTGTTGGCGCGACCGGGCCGATGGTCGCCGGTCTTATCAGTTCTCAGGGGCTGAAAAGGCAGTCGCTTATCGCCACGCACGCGACCTGCATGGTGCTCCAGCACGGGCTTAAGATTCTGGCCTTCGGCCTGATGGGGTTTGCCTGGGCCGCATGGCTGCCGGTGCTGACGGCGATGATCGTCAGCGGCGCGCTGGGTACCTGGCTGGGCTCGCGGCTGCTCGATAATCTGCCGGAGAAATTGTTTCGCGTGGTGTTCCGGCTAACGATGCTGCTGTTAAGCGCGCAACTGATATGGCAGGGCGTGCAGGGATGGCTGAGTTAGACCATTTTCGTATTTGTTGCAGCGTATTCGTTCTTTGCCAGGGGCCTGGGGATGCGCTGAACATAGTCAGACAAGTTGATAGCAAATATTAGTCACTATAAAAAATTCATCGGGAAAGGGGCGATTATGCGCAAAAGTATCAAAACGGCGGCGGCAATTCTGCTGATCGCGTCCGGGAGCTTCGTCCTCCCGGCATATGGCGCGGACGCGTCCGCCAGCAGCGGCGAAACGCTGAAGAAAATTAAAGCCCGCGGGGAGCTGATTTGCGGCGTGCATCCTGCGCGCCACGGCTTTTCCTCCATCGATAATAAAGGCAACTGGGTAGGGCTGGACGTGGATTTTTGCCGCGCGCTGGCGGCGGCCGTTTTTGGCGATGCGAAAAAAGTCCGCTTTACGCCGCTCTCCACGGCACAGCGATTCCCGGCGATTCAGTCCGGCGAAGTGGATGTGCTGTCGCGCAATATCACCGCGACCCTGACCCGCGACGTATCGCTGGGTCTGAATTTCGCGCCGCCTAACTTTTATACCGGCACCGGCTTTATGGTGCGCGCCAACAGCGGCGTAAAGAAGATTGAGGACCTTGACGGCGCGACCGTCTGCATTACGCCCGGCAGCAGCACCGAGCAAAACGTGGCGCAGATCTTCACCTCCCGTCATCTGCACTATACGCCGGTAGTGATTGAGAATAACAAAGAGTACGTTGCCGCCTACCTGGCCGGGCGCTGCGACGCGATCGCCCGCGACAAGGTTGCGCTGCCGGGGGTGAAAAACTTCGACGCGGAAAAGCCGGACGACCATACGGTCCTGCCGGGTATCTATTCGAAGGAGCCGCTGGCCATGGCGGTGCGCAAAGGCGACGACCAGTGGTTTGATATTGTTAAGTGGGTGGTTTATGCCACCTTCAACGCCGAGGAGCTGAAGACCAGCCAGGCGAACGTGGACGAGCAGCTGAAATCCGCCGATCCGGATGTCCAGGCCCTGTTGGGCGTGAGTGGCGACTTTGGCCAGAAGCTGGGGCTGGATAATAAATGGGCTTATAACGTGGTGAAGCAGGTCGGTAACTACGGCGATATTTATAACCGCCACTTTGGACCGCAAAGCATGGAACCCCTCGATCGCGATCTGAATAAGCTATGGAACGACGGCGGCCTCCTGTATGGCTTACCGATCCGCTAATCTGAGCGTCCCTGCGAGCAGGGACCTTTCTTTTGGTTTGTATGCCCGATCCTGACATGATGAAACAACCAGAACAAGCAAACACCTGCACACGATCTCCCGCCGCGCCGACGCGGGACGCCGCGTTTCGTCCCACCTCGCTCGTCGGCAGCAAAACCACGCGCGCCTGGTGTTACCAGATCCTGCTGGCCGTACTGCTGGTGTGGTTTTGTGGATGGCTTTACAACAACGTGGTGGAAAATCTGCAAACGCAGCGTATCACCACCGGCTTCGGCTTTCTGAAGCAAAGCGCCCAGTTCGCCATCGGCGAAACGCTAATCGACTATACCCCGCGTGACACCTATGCGCGTGCGGTGCTGGTCGGCTTACTCAACACCCTGTATGTCACCGCCTGCGGCATCGTGCTGGCAACCCTGTTAGGATTCATCGCCGGTCTTGGACGCGTCTCGAAAAACTGGCTGCTGGTGAAGCTGGCGGAAGGCTACGTCGAGCTGCTGCGCAACGTGCCGGTTATTTTACAGGTGATCTTCTGGTCGGTGGCGATCCGCAATCTGCCCTCGCCGCGCGCGGCGATCGAACTGGGCGGGGCGGGCTATCTGACCAACCGCGGCCTGACCTTTACCGTTTTGCAGGCGCACCCCGGCTGGCTGTGGGCGTTTTGGGCGCTGCTGGCGGCACTGGCGTTAAATATCGTCCTGTCGAGGCTGGCGCGACGGCTACGCGAGCGGCAAGGACGCCTGCTACCTGTCGCCCGCCTGCGCGTGGCGCTTATTATCGCTTTGCCGCTGTTGGCCTGGTGGCTGGGCGGCGCGCCCCATGCGATTGACCGCCCGGAACTGCGGGGCTTTAACTTTCGCGGCGGCTTTACCATCAGTCCGGAATTCACCGCCTTGCTGCTGGGCATTGCGCTTTATTCCTCCGCTTTTATCGCGGAAATCGTCCGCGCCGGGATCCAGTCGGTGCCGAAAGGGCAGCTTGAGGCGGCGCGTTCGCTGTCGCTGTCGCCCAGGCATGTGATTCGGCACGTTATTGTTCCGCAGGCGATGCGGGTGATGGTGCCGCCGCTGGCCAGCCAGTACGTCAGCCTGGCGAAAAACAGCTCCATTGCCGTGGTGGTGGGCTATCCGGAACTGGCGAATATCAGTAATACCCTGATGAATCAGACCGGCCAGGCGCTGGAAGCGATCGCCATTATGATGGTGGTGTATTTGATTATCAGCAGCACAACCTCGCTGCTGATGAATATCTTTAACCGCTACGTCGCCATTAAAGAGCGCTAAGGAGTGGCAATGCAACATTCGGCTATTTACTGGCTACGGCGTAATCTTTTTAGCGGCGTCGCCCAGTCTGCGCTCACCCTGGCACTCCTGGCCCTGATTTTCATCGTTGGCGGCAAGCTGCTGCGCTGGGGTGTGACGGATGCGGTATTTATCGGCGGCGTGGAGCAGTGCCGTGCGGCGGCGGGCGCGTGTTGGGCGGTGATCGGCGAAAAATACCGGCCGATTTTGTTCGGACTGTATCCCTATGAACAGCAGTGGCGTCCGGCGCTGTGCATGCTGATTTGGTTCGTTAGCGTGGGATTGTCGCTGTCGCCCGCGTGCTGGCATTCGCGCTTTCTGTGGCCGCTATGGGCCGTCGCGCTGGCGGCAATGTCCTGCCTGATGAGCGGTGGCGCGTTTGGCCTGCCGCCCGTTCAGTCTACCGACTGGGGAGGGCTACCGCTGACGCTGCTGCTGTTTTCTGGCACGGTGATTATCGGCATGCCCGTCTCAATAGCGCTGGCGCTGGGACGGCGTTCGCCGCTACCGTTTTTGCGCGGGCTGTCGGTTATCTTTATTGAAGGATTGCGCGGCGTGCCGCTGATCACCATTCTATTTGTCGCGGTGAACGTGTTTCCGCTGTTTTTGCCGACCAATATGGAGATCAACAAGCTGCTGCGGATTATCGTCGGCATTGCGCTGTTTTTCGCCTGCTATCAGGCGGAAGTCATTCGTGGCGGCCTGCAATCAGTACCGCGCGGGCAGTATGAAGCGGCGACCGTGCTGAATCTCGGCTACTGGCACACGACGACGAAAATTATTTTGCCGCAGGCGCTGCGCATCTGCCTGCCGGCGGTAACCAACCATATTATCGCCGCGATGAAAAATACCTCATTCGTGATTATTATCGGCCTGTTTGACGTCCTTACCGCCACCAGCGCGGTGATGCAGGACCCGCTGTGGCGGCGCTACTACATCGAAACCTACGTCTTTATCTCGGCCATTTATATTTTGTTCGGCTTTATGCTTTCCCGCTACGCCATCTGGGTAGAAAAACGCATTGATGCCAGCCACCACTCAGAAGGAGTCGCCTGATGTCCGTCGCATTACCAAACCCGATTATCGAAATGAACGCCGTTAGCAAATGGTACGGAAAATTTCAGGTGCTGAACAACGTATCCCTGAACGTGGCGAAAGGGGAGCGGGTGGTGATCTGCGGCCCGTCGGGCTCGGGTAAATCCACGTTAATCCGCTGCATTAATCGCCTGGAAGAGCATCAGCAGGGGCAGATCCTGGTGAACGGCATCGAAATGAATGACAACGTGCGCAATATCAACCGCATTCGTTTGAGCATCGGCATGCTGTTTCAGCAGTTCAATTTGTTCCCGCATCTCAGCGTGCTGGACAACCTCACCATCGGCCCGCGGCTGGTGCGCAAGATGAACCACAGGCAGGCCACGGAGCTGGCGATGCACTACCTGGAGAAAGTGCATATTGGCAATCAGGCGCATAAATTCCCGCTTCAGCTGTCGGGCGGCCAGCAGCAGCGCGTGGCGATTGCCCGCGCGTTGTGCATGCAGCCGGAAATTATGCTGTTTGATGAGCCTACCTCGGCGCTCGATCCTGAGATGATTAAAGAGGTGCTGGACGTGATGCTGGATTTGGCGGAGGGCGGAATGACCATGATTGTTGTTACCCATGAGATGGGATTTGCGCGCACCGTGGCGGACAACGTTGTCCTGATGGCTGACGGGAAGATTGTCGAGTCCGCGCCCCCGGAACGCTTCTTCAGCCAGCCGAAACACCCTCGCACCCGGCAATTTCTGGAGCAAATCCTCAGCCATTAGTATAAGTGCCAGTTAAATTCAGTATTCTAAGCGAGACCTTTTGAAAACACTTTAAGGTAGGTCAGGTGATTCTATTTGGTTGTCACCGCAACGATCCTGGGGGAGGGAGCCCCCAGGAGAAAAATCGTAACCTTGCGGAAGCTGTTGGGCTTATCGGTATGCCGGGTATCGTCGTGATGCCGCCCCGCACATCATTACAGTGTCTTAGTAAGCCGTGGCATAAGAAAAACTGCAGGCCGCCATCCGAAAAGCAACACAGCAACACTAATCCTCATCTACGAAGGTGAAATACCATCAGATATATAAAATTCTGGCCGGGCGCGAGGAAACTACGTATGGATTGCTCCCATAAATGATAAGCACCGCACTCAGCCAGGTACGATCAGTAATTAATAATCAAGTGGATCCCGGACAATAGGACAGGTCATACAGTGTCCCCCCCCACGTCCTCGGCCTAACTCGCTACCGACAATGGTAATTACTTCCACCCCATTCTTCCGGAGCTGAGCGTTAGTCTTGGTATTGCGATCGTAGGCAACGACTACGCCAGGCTCTATTGCAACCATATTCGCGCCGCTATCCCACTGCTGACGCTCTATGTCGTAGTTATTACCAGCGGTCTCAACCACTCTTAATTTTTTTAGATTAAGCGCACGAGCGACCGCATCCACAAAATAATCTTCATCTCTGGTAAGACGTAGCCCGTAGGGAGAACTTTCATCTGGCCGTAATGAAAACGTTTTGATTTGATTAACGATAGGCGGATAAAGTGTAACCAGGTCGCGATCGCAGAAGGTAAACACCGTGTCAAGATGCATTGCAGAGCGCAGTTTAGGCATGGCGGCAATCATTACCCTCTCAATTCCGGAACTTCTATCCGTAAAGAGAGACTGAGCAAGCTGAAAGATCGACTGATAAGAGGTTCGTTCACTCATGCCTATCAACACTGTTTTATTACCAACTGGCATAACGTCGCCACCTTCGAGGGTAGCCGTGCCATGGTGGATCGTTGGATCGCCATACCATACTTTGACTTTGCCAGCGAAATCAGGATGAAACTTATAAACAGAAGTGGCTAGCACAGTTTCTTCATGACGGGCTGGCCAATAAAGAGGGTTAAGGGTAACCCCGCCATTAATCCAGCAGGTAGTGTCGCGGGTATAAAGTGCGTTCGGTAGAGGAGGAAGCAAATACTGGCCCTGTGCAATGTCTGCGTGTAATTGCCTTTCTTCCTTATCGTATTTCCCGGTGGAGGCATTCATCAGTTCCAGTGTTGAAAGTCCGCCAAGGAGCGTTTGTGCCAGTTCGTGAGCAGAAATATTCTCAAGAAAGTCACGCGCTTCATCAATCAATCCCAAAGGGACTTCATCGGGAATAATTTGTAAGTCAAGAACCCATTTACGTGCCAGAGGATTCTTTAATGTTTCCTCTAGCAGATTATGAAGCTCTACAACTTCTACATCACGTTCACGCATTTTGTTAATGAAATCGAAGTGATCTCGTTTTGCGTTTGCAACCCAAAGAACATCATCAAACAAAAGGCTGTCACAATTACTGGGTGTGAGGCGTTCATGCGCCAGTCCCGGTGAACAAACCATAACTTTTCTTAATTTTCCGACCTCTGAGTAAACACCAAAGGGTGAAGTAATGCTTTTCTTATCCAGCATAAGATCTCCGTTTATTAAATATGGATGATTCCGGTCGCAATTGAATATATCCCGATAAAGGCACCGGCCATCAGAGTGATGAACAGAATAAGTTCACGCACGGTAAAGACATTAGGAGAAGTATCTTTTCGTGCAAAGTAGTAAAGAATGGTGCCTGGACCATAAATGATGGTGGAAAGTAGAAGATATTTAACACCGCCAGCATATATCATCATGAATGAGTAAATGAGAGCTATTGCGGATAACAAAAGCCCTTTCCATATCTCAGCCTTGTGACCAGTATATGAATCACCAGTTACTGCGAGTTTCAAGGAATAAGCACTAACGAGAAAATAAGGAATCAAAGTCATTGAACTGGTCAATTCAAGAGCAAGCTGGAAAGCGTAATCAGTGAATAGAGTAATGACTAAAAAAACCTGGATAAATATATTGGTCAGCCAGACCGCCTTATAAGGTACTCGGTTAACATTCTCTTGAGCAAAAGTTGTAGGCATCAGTCCAGATTTTGCCGCACTGTATAACACTTCTGCGGCCAGTAACGACCATGAAAGATAAGCACCTAAAACCGAAATCACTAGTGCAATGCTGATAAAGATCATTCCCGGACGACCAATAATTGATTCCAGAACACCAGCCATTGAGGGCTGACGAAGTCCGGCGAGCTCCGGTCGCAGAAGCACCCCATATGAAAGAAGAGTGACCAGACACAATATGGTAAGGACACCAATAAAACCCAGCACAGTTGCAGTTCCAATGTGGCTGCGTTTTTTTGCCAGGCGGGAGTATACACTTGCCCCCTCAATCCCGAGAAAGACAAAAACTGTAACCAGCATGGTACTACGTACCTGCGAAAACAGTGATTCTTGTTCTCCGACTGAACCAACGATATTATTTCCAGTCCCCATACTGGCCGAGGTACCCCAAAAGTTCATGGTAAATATGTCAGCTTTGAATGCGAAAGCAAGAACTATAATAAATACACCAATAGGGATAATTTTGGCCCAAGTTACCACGGTATTGATAATTGCTGCTTCCTTGACACCTTTTAGTACTAGTAGATGGAAAAACCATAGAATAATGGAGGCGACAAGTACAGCGTAGAAAGTATTACCATCCCCAAATACGGGAAAGAATGTGCCAAGGGTCGATTTTATCAAGACAAAATAAGATACATTCCCGATACATGTGCCCGCCCAAAAACCCAGTGCAGAAGTGAACCCAAGGTAGTTACCGAAACCTTCCTTCGCGTAAATAAAGATGCCAGAATCAAGATGCGGCTTTCTTATTGCCAGAGCCTGAAAAACCATGGCAAGGGTTAACATCCCTCCCCCGGCTACAAACCATGCAATAATAGCTCCTCCGGCTCCTGTCGCACGACCAAACGTGGCTGGCAGTGAGAATATACCTGCACCAATCATCGATCCGACAACCAGTGCGGTCAGAGCGGGCAAGGACAGCTTTGCATCTGATTTACTCATGATAAAAAATCCAGTTCATATAATTTAAGAAAAGTTCACAAATCAAAAACTTACGCAACACTACACCTGCGCAATATTTAACTGCGAGAGAACCTGTACGAACGTTTCAAACTAAATCAAAGCCCAGTATAAATAATGCTGAAAAAACGTATAAAAACGGTAATGGCGAGCATTATCAGTAATGAAAGAAGAAAAACTGAACCCATTTTCATCGATTTTATTTTTTTCTCATGGAAGTTGAGTTCTCTGTTTATGTATATTTTCCTTCTTTGATAAAGATACATGATGCAAAGTGATATATAAAGCGCAGGAGAAATAAGATGAAGGTAACCATAAGACCACAACAATAGTTCACTTGTGCCCATAGCAACAAACCACGCGATAATAAAAATCATTTTATATCCTTTTGTGATAAACTTAATCAACTTTACTTTTTATATAGAAAAATATTGAAAACATAACATCAATAAAAATCCATAGTCCACTAAGTAATATTATATTTTTAATGCCTCCCCAAAAAATCAGAACGTCATTGTTTATACGATGTTCAGAAAAAATAGGTAACGAACTAAAATATATGGTGTAGATGCTGGCTATTAGCATCATGATATTAATTATTATAAATATTACAAAGACATGACTGCTGACAGATTTTACTTTGGTTTGTTTATTCTTCATTGTGTTCCTATTACAAAATGTAATTTACTTGAAATGAGTTTATCAAGCTACTTTAAACGTATGCTAAACACTTAGGGAATTGGTTTTGATCTGGATCAATACAGTTGATGTTGATAACCAATGATTTATTGTTTAGTGTTTATTTAAAAATATGTGGTATTGTGCACATCCTGTTTTGGACGTTTTTAACGTGTTTTTTAAACGAACATAAAAGTTCACGGTCGGTGTAAGTTAAGAACGCCTGCATTTATTTCTACACCTTCTGGTGCAACATCTTTTTGATAAACAAATAAGAGAAATTATTTACTTCTGGTTTACTGTTCAAGGAAGTATCGTGAGTATAAATTGTAATGATGTTTAGAAAAAACCTTATATTTCTCGCCACTGTGTTGTTAATTGTTGGATGCAATAGTTCTTTAGTTGCTTCTTCAGGACAAGGGAATGATGCAATTCCTGAAAAAAAATCAACACTATCATATGGCATTGTTACCGGTGTAAGATATCTAACAATCCATAATGATATCGACTCTAATATTACAGGAACTATCAGTGGTGCGATCTTAGGCGGAATGGCTGGAAATATTATTGGTAGTGATCACTATTTGATAATGGCTGGTACAGCAACCGGGATACTGGCTGGTCAGGCATTGCAGAACAGATTAACACGTAGAAATATTGTTGAGTTATTTATCAGACCTGATGATGGACGAGATTTTGTTACTGTACAGCCAACCGGGAGGGATATTTTTTTTGTCGGGCAAGATGTAAATATTACATATCAGCGTGGCACTATAATCATTTCAGCAAGAGAATGACACTAATTGCAATATTATATAATTGAGTATTTACGACCTTTTTAAGATCTCCCATTGCTAAGTTAACATGACGCTATCATCATAACCAATAAACTTCACATGAGTATGTTAAAGTTTTCTAAATGCTTCAGCGTTCGCCTCATAAATCAAGTATCTTCAACAACAGTAAGTCCTCTGACTGGTCTACAGTCTGAGAACCTGGCCGTGTACGATAGCAACTTCACGAATATATTCATGTAAATCTGTAAGGAAATCATGTATTCCTCTCAACGTAATCTTACCTTAGTTAATATATCGTTGCATGAGCCACAAAGATTAGGTGGAAGTTTTAAAATTAGTTCCTAGCATTTACAATTAAATTAATTGTAAATTTTGATAAAAATCCAATATCCATGCATGATATATACCCAACAGTTAGCCATGATAAACAAATAAGCGAAGAAACCAAGCAAAAATAGCGTTGCAAAAAAAATAACTTTAAACTTAGATAACATGCCCCACCTGTATAAGAAACGAAATATAGTCTTTTGTTTTTAAACGGGATAACAATAAAAAATGCAATGTCAATTAGTAATGTATATTAAAAATCCGTCAAGAAATCATCTTCTTGTATTTTTCTCTATCCTCACAAGGATAAACAAGATACTGACCATGATAAAATAAACAATAAATTCATATAAATATTCCATTATATTAGAATATACTGCGATATCAGTATATTCTACCCAGTCTCCTTTTTGATTTTTAACAAAATTCTCGGCTGCATAAACAAGAAATGCATCGGGCTCTAAATGTCTATCAGAATGATGTGCTGATTCAACAGTGTAATGAATAAAATCCGCCAACAAATCCTCACTGACGCCAATGTGTTCAGCTGCCAATATAGCACAGGTAACCAATCGCCTTCCTGCGTCGCTTTGTGAGTCAAAATTTAAGCCTGTAAACCCCTTCGTTAAAAAATGATATAATTCATTTAGATCACGTTCCGGAATTGCCTCACCAGAATAAAAATACTGCTCCTCACAATCCTTGCTGGCGTCATGAAAGACATGAAGAAGTTCATCGTTTTCAAATTCACTATCCGTTATTTTCATGACCTTACTGACTTTATGATGAATCAACTCGTGCTCAGGCGAAAACTCCTTAAGTAACACTTTACCAATAACAAAAAATAACACTAGAGTAACAATAAGCAAAAATACCTGAATAACAATGTACAATTGATCTATCTTTTTCTTAGCCATGGTCAGCCTCTCTTAAAAACTTTAGAATAGCCGAACATTTCTAAACAATTACTCATCCAACTTTATGTTTATATGCAAATGACATATCTTGTCTCACGTATAATTGTTAAAAGAAATAATTACCCGCAACAAGAATACAACATTCATTCACTTTAAAAAACTTTGCTCTTTAATTTTTAATATGAAGTAGTAATGAGCCAGGGTCAAACTGGAAGCCACTTTCACCGTTATAACCATTCGGGTCTGGATGAACCTTTGTCCACATGCCAGAAACAAAAAACGCGTGGCGATTGCGGGCGCGATGATGCTGCAGGCCCACTACTTGCTACTGGATGAACCCACAGCCGGGCGCACTCAGATGATCGCGATCCTCAAGCAGATTGCGGCGTTGGGGAATCGTGTGGTTATTTCCAGCCATGATCTTATTTATGAAGTCAGCGATGCTGTTTATGTGCTGCGCCGTGGCGAGGTACTGGCATACGGTGAGCCGGGGGAGGTGTTTGCACGCACTGAACTGATCAAACAAGCCGGGCTGTCCGCTTTATCCACCAGCCTAGTATAGTTTCTGTCGATTAACTTGAGTTCCAGCTTGCCAGAGGTGAATCGCGGAACCCTGATTACGGTCATAAAACTATCTTATTAGAATGGTTAATTTTGCGATATGCCGAGAGAGAGTATGCTGTAGCATGAGGACTGCTCGGGTACTGCCGCAGCAGTGTGGCCTGTTTTTGTGGAACACTTTAACAGGAGTCATCTTATGAGCGTAGTTATCACTAAAGTCGATTATCCGGTCAGTCAGGTTCGCCGGTATTTAGAACCGGGTCCGGTTGTGTTGGTCTCATCCAAATGGAACGGGAAGACCAATATCATGACACTGGGCTGGCATACCGTTCTGGAATTTTCTCCCTCACTGGTCGGACTGATGATTTCGGGCGGCAACCATAGTTTTGAGATGATCCGTCATAGCCGGGAATGCGTGATCAACGTTCCGCTGACGGATTTGGCCGAGACGGTCGTGCGAATCGGCAACACGTCCGGCGCTGACATTGATAAGTTTGCCGAATTTAATCTTACGGCACAGGAAGCCGATGAGGTTGATGTCCCGCTGATCCAGCAATGTTATGCGAATTTTGAGTGCTGTTTGTATGATGATGTGCTGGTGAAACGCTACAATTTTTTCATTTTCGAGGTCATGAAGGCGCATGTGGCCACATCACCGGAACACCCTGAGACGATTCACTATACAGGGAAGGGGGAGTTTATGGTGTCGGGCAAAACAATGAATCTGAGCGCGCTGTTCAGGCCGGAAATGCTTATCTGAGCGTTTCCGGTGGCGCTCGTTACGGGTAAATCTTTTTAGCGGGCTTTATGCCGGGGATCGCCTCCGTCAGTATTTTATCGGGAAGTCCGTGAAAGCAGGAACAAAAATACCGGAACTCCGAGCATCGCCGTCAGGATGCCGACGGGTAATTCACGGGGCGCAAACAGCGTTCGGGCAAGGGTATCAGCCAGAACGGTAAAAGTCGCGCCGCACAGCATGGATGCCGGCAACAGCGAACGATGGCGATGACCAATGAATATGCGGGCGATATGAGGCACGGTCAGCCCAATAAAACCTATTGCTCCGCAACATGCCACAATGACCGCAGTCAATAAGGTCAATAAACAATACAGGGCGAGCCTGATTGCGCCAACGTCCACACCAAGCGACGCCGCCGTCACATTGCCGAACGTGAGCACATCCAGCTCTATTGCCCGCCACCAGCAGAGCAGAAATATCGGCAACAGTACCAGTGCGCAAAGCAGTACCTGAAGCCAGGATGCCTGTGCAAAGCTTCCCAGCAGCCAGAACATCACCCCTCGCGTGGTGTCTGCATCCGTTTTCCAGAGCGTGGTTAATGATGTGGCTGCGGAGAGAAGCTGTGTCACGGCGACGCCGGTCAGGATAAAACGGCTGGACTGGCCGGATAGCGATTTCCGCGCCATGAAAAGCACCAGTGCGAAAGCCAGCATCGCGCCACAGAACGCTCCGGCAGGTACAGCGGCCCAGCCCGCACTGAGACCAAGCGCAATGACCAGTACCGCGCCAAACCCTGCGCCGGATGAGATCCCCAACACCCAGGGGTCGGCAAGAGGATTACGTGTCAACGACTGGAGCACCGTTCCGGCCAGCGCTAATGCGGCACCCGCCAGCGCAGCAAGCAGGGTGCGCGGCATACGCAGAGACCATACGATCCGTTGATGAAGCGTTCCCGCTGTATCGCTATGCCAGTAGCCTGCCAGTATGGCATTTGCCACGTCCTTCATGGAAAAGGTCACCGGGCCATACATAATGGCAATGCAAAACGCCAGCATCAGGGCCGGAAACAGCATGGAAAGGCGAAAAACAGGAGAACGCAGCATGATTATTTCCAGCCAGCGATCACATAATCATCCAGGAATTGCCAGAGAGTACCCGTTTCGCTAAAACCCGCCTGGCGCAGAGCGGCGAGCTGGAATTCGACCGTGGTGGGCAGCGGTGTCGGGCGGTCTTTAAAGATAGCGGTGCGCGCGTCCATCAAATCAGCCAGCTCATGATGACGGGTGGCCGATGCAAACCAGCTATCCCAGTCCTGCACTCCCGCTGTCCAGGCTTTTTTCTGCGTATCTTCGTCATGAAGCCGGGCAATCCGTTTCTGGCATGGATTGCGATTATCAAATCGTTGATGATCGGCGTTCATGAATAAGCCACGTTCATCCAGCAGGTTAAAGATGTTGCGATAAAGCGCGACCTGCTGTTCCGGCAGCAGCCAGTGGATGGCCGTGCTGGAAACAACGGCCTGCGGTTTGTCGGTAATAGCGGCAAAGCAATCCGCTGTTGCAAGATCGCCGCTGAAGAACTGAATACGGTCACTGTATTCAGATAAGGCTTCTTTGGCCAGCGTAAGCAGAAGCGGATCGAGGTCAATAGCCGTTACTCTTATCGCCGGAAAGCGATTCAGAAGACGCATGCTGAATGAGCCTGGACCACAGGCCAGATCCACCACATGGAATTCTTCGCCATATAGCATTGCCAGAACATCCAGCGCGGCGTTATAGCGTTCTTCACGGTAAGCGATGTAGGCGCTTTGTTGTTCGTCCCAGTTTTTCAGTAATTCGCGGGCTGGAAAGGTCATGTTGTTCCTTAGCGTGTATTTGTGTGACTAGTCGGTGAAGGGCCAGGACTGAACGCGCAGATGCGTCCATGTCATAGCCAGGCAAAATGATGTAACGTTTTGCTTTAACCGCCTTCATGCCTGCGGTGAGAGGATTACGTTCAAGAAAATCAATTTTGCTCCGGGCGCTGTCGCCATCTCCCCCCCTTTGCAGATCGCCCAGGATCAGGTAGTCAGGGTCCCGTTCGGCAATGACCTCCCAGCTCATGGCGGGCCACAGTTCAGCACTGTTATCAAAGATGTTTTTACTGCCGATGGTTTTGGTTAACAGCTCAGAAGCGCCATAACCGCCCGCCACATAAGGTGTTGCCGTACCGGAATACCACCACATGAGCGTTCTGCGTGGCAGTTTTATGCGGCGGTCAGCAGCGACCTGTTGCTTCAGTTCATTGATAAGCTCCTCTGCGCGCGGCTCCACGCCATATATGCGCGCAATATTACGCAACTCGTCGTAGATGCTGTCGAAGGTTACAGGCGCAGGAGGCCCACTTTGCAGGCCATTGCACATCCCTTCAATGAGCCAGCTTCCAATTCCCCATTCAGCCATCCTTTCACGACCGACGGTCTCCGGGCTGTTAAACCAGTAATAGCTGCCGGAATAGATAAAATCTGGCCGGGAACTCAGCAAGGCCTCTCCCGACCAGGGCGAACTGTCGAGACGTGCTTTTAGCGGTTTGAACCAGGGGGAGGGCGCGGTATCTTCATCTGGCCGATAACCGACAGCACTGATCACGGAATCTCCCAGACGTAATGCGAGCATGTTTTCCATTGCGGCCGGCATATAGACGATTGTCCGCTGTGGTACATGCTCAAACGTCCAGGATCTTCCGCAATTCTGCAACGTAACGGGATGCGCAAAGCTGGCGAAGGTTGCCAGCAATGCGAGGAAGGCCAGTCGTATCATCAGAAGCGCATGTTGACATAGGCTTCGTAAGTTCGACCTGGCGCAATCATTTCCTGCCCTGTATAAGTACGCTGCCAGGTGTAAAAGCGATCCGTCAGGTTACGCACGCGGGTGCCCACCGTAACGTCCTTAATCACTTCATAATCGGCGTTCATGTCGACAGTCGTGTAATCGCCCATTTTGTTTTTGTTGGCATCATCGTTATAGCTACTGCCAACATAGTGGAGCTGCGCGCCCAGCCCCAGTTTGCTAATCGGCATATAACGGCCAGAAAGGTTAGCTGTCCACTCCGGGATATAGCGCGGCTGATTGCCGGAAAGGTCCTGCGTACCTTGTTTGAAATTGTCAAAGCGCGCATGGGTATAAGCCACATTTCCCGCCAGCGCGACGTTATCCAGCGGTTTAATCAATCCGCTGAACTCAATGCCGCGCGAAGTCTGCTTGCCAACCGCATTCCATACACCGGCCTGGACAGCCGATTGCTGATAAAGATTTTTTTTCTGGAGATCGTAAACGGCCAGCTTCATTTCGCCGTGGTCGAATGTCCCTTTTACACCGGCTTCATATTGCTGAACTTCTGTAAGCGGCAGGGACGTTTGTTCAGGGCTGATAAAGAAGATATCGCTGCCGGGCTCTTTACCTGTGGAATAGTTGGCATATACCGTCCAGTTTTCGTTAATAGCCCAGCTCGGCCCAATACCAACGCTCATAAAGCTATAGCTACGATTGATGGTTTTATTGTCCTGCTGGTAATTCCAGTGCATGTCCAGGTTGGTATAGCGCAACTGGCTTAACAGGGCGACAGCATCAGTGACATTCAGATTGTCTTCCAGCAGCAAGGCATACTGGTTCTGAGTGATGTGACGAACAGGTGAGCGCATCTTGCCACCCGCACCGGTGCGAAAGTCATTGGAGGCGGGGTTGGTCAGCAGAACCTCTTCGCCCCCCGGGAAGCCGTTAGAATAGTACTGGAATTCACGTTTTGAAAAATCGACACCCGCAGCCACGCGGTTGGCGAATGATGCAATCGGGTGATCCCAGGTGACCATAGTACGGTTGCCAGTTAGCCTGTCATCATGCGCAATATCGCCATAAGAATCCCGGGTCACATAGCCCGCTTTGTTTGACTGGTAATAGCGTTCGGCGTTCTGCCATTCGCGGAAGCCTTTGTAATAGTAGAACTGGTTATCAAAGGTTAAATCAGGCGTTGCATACCAGGACTGAGTCGACTGGAATGAGGTTGCCTGGCTGCGAATATGCGCATCCTGAATGTTGAAGTTTACATGGCGCAAGTCGCGATCAACTTTGCCGTTGATGACAGGCGTCCCGAAATAGGGATTGCGCATATCCGTTAAGCTACGGTCGATGTCAAAAGTAACCTGTGTGTTATCAGTCGGCGTCAGCAGGAGCTGTGCGCTGATGCGCTTCGGGCGACTGCGCTCTTTATCAACCTGAGTGCCGGTATTTGATGCGCTTACATCCACGCGGCCAGCAGCTATACCCTCAACAAGCGTACCGCCCGTGCCGATGTGGGCGCGATGGCTGTTATAGCTTGACCAGCTATAGTCAGCTTCCACTGGCTGTCGACCAAATGTTGCTTTACGTGATATCAGGTTGACGCTGCCACCGGCAGAACTCAGACCATTTAAAACGGAGCCCGTGCCATACAGGATGTCCACGTTTTCATAATGAACCGGGTCGGCAATCTGGATGGTGCTACCAGGTACGGCCACGCCGTTTAGCAGCCAGGAAACGCCGGAGAAGCCGCGCAGTGAAACGCTGTTTGAGAGCGTAGGTGAGCTGGTGCCAGACATGCCAGGTGCGGTCTCAACGACTTCGGTGAGCGTGCGTTTGCCCTTAGCCGTAATGGTTCTGGCGCTGATGGTTTCAGTATGGCGTGGCGTTTGTTTATCGGTCAGACCGAGACGTGAGGCTGAACCGGATGAAAGACGTGCCGAGTCGGATTCGGCGGAATAGTCGGATACGTCACTGCCGGTGACGACGATGGTTTCATCTGCTGCATAGGTCAGAGGCGAAGTATTTACTACTACTGCGAGAGCTATCAAAGAAGGCTTAAGTTTCATAGATTGGCATTATGTTATAACTGATATGTTATATCATAACATTAATCATAAAGAAAAAAAGTAGACAAATGAGAACAAGTGGGAAGGGGCATGAGAGGTCTGTGGGGTTATCTAAAAAAACTACAGGCGTCAAACAAGGCCACATACGCAGCTTTTTTAGTTGAATGCAATGCGTGGGACTACTTCCCATTCAGCATGGTCATTCTTTAAAACGCATTTGTATTCCGAGCCGTCATGTTTTACCTGCAGTCCGACAGTATAAAGTTTTTCGCCATCGGAGCAGGCTTATACCTTTTGCTTGTTCGTGAGGAGGATATTACGGATTTCAGTCAACTGCGCCACGGCATTTGTGTCGACAACTGGTTGGGGCACTACAGCCCAGGGGGAAACAGCCACAGCGAGTACCGTGGAACCGGTGGTGGCTGCCGCCTCAATCGAGCTCGGGACTCAAGTTCCCGGCCAGATTGCTGACAAGTTGCGTGGCCGGGAATTTGCGAACGTTGATGGCAGTGATCAGTATCGCCATGCAGATGGCTTCACAATGACCTTTACACCCTTAATAATCTACAACCATCATGCCACAGGGTCAGGTCAGACCTAAACGGTCACGGGCAATGCGCAGCCGCTCTTCTCCACGACGGTCATACTGCTGAGTGGTGGTGACACTGGCATGCCCCATGGCATCCTTAACCGTAATGAGATCTTCTCCGTTATCCAACATGGTTGTCGCAAAGGTTCGTCGCAGATCATGCGGTGCACACCTGACAATCCCGGCCTGGTGCTGGCGCACCTGCAGGATATGGTACACCGCCTGGTCGGTCAGGCGATCGTTCGTCAGGGTATCGAAGCGCCGGATGCGGGTGAAGAGCGGCCCGTCTTTTTCCCCCCGCACGTCATCAATCCACCTCTGCAGACGCTGCCAGGTGCCGGCCGGCATGTAGGCCAGCCTTTCTTTGTTCCCCTTGCCCAGCACCCGAAGCGCCCGCTCATACGTGACAACGTCACTAATATCCAGCCCCACGGCCTCCGAACGGCGCAGGCCACAGCCGAGAATGACGGCCAGCATCGACGCATCACGGATGCCGATGCTGGAGTCATCGGCATCGCAGGCTGCAAACAAGGCCCGGATCTCCTCCGGTGGCAGGGCCCGGCCGCGTGGAAGACGGCTGCCGCGCAGGTTACGCACCGCGCGGATGTGCTGGAAGCTCTCGACGTCCATCAGCTTCAGCATCCAGGCTTCCCTGGCCACCCCCTTGAGCGCCGAAAGATAGGTGTTGACGGTAGCCGTGGCACGGCCAGTGTCACGCAGAAGCTCGGTTACTGCCATCACGTGATGACGACGCAGGCTGCCCCAGCTGCAGGTATCGAGGGAGACAGCACCGAGCATACCGGCGACGATGTTCAGGAACGAGTCCATGGTCTGCCGGCTGCGGGGTGAATTGAGGGATAGCAGGTAGGCACGGGCGGGACTGACCGGGACTTCACCACCGGACAGCATTGGCAGGAAATCCTCATCAAGCGGAATGGCCGCTGGCGACAGGATCAGCTCCGGTTCATCATCAGGCATCAGTGTCATGTCAGGCTCCGTCCGGACCGGAGAGCGTCCGGCGCGCTACGTGAAAAATCGGGGAAAAATGGTACTGTCCAAGCATACTGCTGAGAGTCTACTTTTTCAAACGTACATTTTAATAAGTAGAAAATTTAACATGAGTAAACGTACCAACTTAAAGGATTTTAATAAGTTGGTACTGGTTTAAGTATCAAGAAATATATTGGTCATTAAAAAGCATGGACTGGTATTTGGCCTCTAAGGTGAGAGCTGTATGGGTTAGCGGGGTGAAGCATTCTTTTATAGCAGAGAATACCTGTGGACGTTTGTCTCGTTCAACGCTCCTTAGGGCATCAATGATAGATGTTAATAGGTACTCTTCATCTTGAAAGTCAGATGAGATATTGCACATTGAATCTTTATAGAGATCATAGGTTAAAGAATTATTCACCAAAGATTCATGTGCTTTTTGTATATCAACTGCAACGGTATTATATGTACATTGTTGTATGAACCAAAGCGTTAAGAAACGCTCTATGGTAGTAAAAGGATGTGCCTCAATAAATGTACGTAATAGCATGAGTAGTACATTAGAAGTTGGTAACGTTCGCGCAAATGAAGACGCGTTGAACAACATACGAAGAAGTAAAGATGCTGCTTCATGTGTTGAGCGAAATGATAAAAAAATACTTGAGAATACTTTAATGAAATCAGTACCTAAGATATCATCACCTTTACTTAGATTAAAGAAATGTTGATATACCTCAGATAATAGCTGAATGCTCATATTGGGCTGATATATACCAAGAGAACAAAACTTGGCAACAAGGTGGCATACGTCAGCATGATTCAACTTCCCTCTATTCATAAGCAAAAGTAAAATATTAATACTATTCACTGGTGTTTTATTATTTGTCGAGGAAAGAACAAAGCTTTGCATGTAGGAATCATCAGAAATGAAAAAGCCATTATTTCCATTAACGGATGAGGCATAAGATTCAATAATATTATCTTTGCTATCATCTATTATCTTCAGTTTGTCCCGATGGCTATTTATAGCTGAAAGGATTTTCATGGCTATACGAGATTTATCATGATGTATGAAACTTTGCGCGTGCATGCTGATATTATTAAAAACTGAACTCAAGATTGAAAATTTATTAACTAAACCTAAAAAATCAGTTAGAACGTCTAATTCGGATAATATTAATAGAGTTGTTTCCTCCAAAATACAAGACGACCTTTTATCAAAGAGATTATTAAAAATATCCTGAGAGCAAAAACTAGAATGACGTATTTTAAACTCGATATTTTCATCTGGTTCTGATTGAGACAACAGCCAAGATGTAAATATATCACGTGTTTCTGACAGAAAGTATCCCAGCAAAGCAAAAGGTACTTTTAGCGATCCATTACGGATTTCCTGCTTATTTTTATTCCATATTTCAATCTGTTCAGGAGTAACTCCAGTCAATTTATTGAGCGATTCAACAAACTCTTCTGCAGGACCTTCAGGATTCACTATGGCTCTTCTTAAACGAGTGGAGTCCGGAAATTTCTCAGTATATTTTAATAACCTTTCTCGCCACTCTAAAAACTCAACCTCATCATCATTTTTTTCAGATGTTAAGACTAGCATGAGAAAGTTTCCTTCTTCGTCAGGATCATCTTGATTAACATAGCGTGCAATCTGTCTTAGTACTGGTAGCCGTTTATCCTTATAAATTTCATCCTTACTATAAAGATGAAATAATTGAACTAAAAATTGGACTTTTATATTAGATTCCGTAGTTTTGGATATTAATTCAATAACTATCTTTTCAACTTCATTTGCCATGCCAAATTTGGTACATAATTGAATGTAAAATTTGAGAGTTTCATCGGATAAATGTGAACTGTCTAAAGCAAGACGAATACTATCGATGGCCAAGCCAGACTCGCCGTTATAATGAAGAGCTAAGGCTTTGAGAAAATGCCAATTTGGATCAATCTGCTCCTTCTGAACAGATGTGTCAATCAGTTCGAGAGCTTTGCCGTAAAAACCCTTAGCTATCATTGCATTAGCGTATTGAAAATTATCCTTTTCACTTAAACCATGATGTTCTAAAATTGTTGATGCAACATCGATTATTTTCTCTGCTTCATCTAAATCTTTCATCTGAAGATGATTCATCAACTGCTCAGCAAGATAAAGGGGTCTGCCCATGTTAATGTATTTTGCATATAATGTGTTTAAACTAGTTCTAATGTCATTTTTATTTTGTTCTATTTCGTCTAAAAAATCAGAGAATGCAATTACAATATCAGCGTCTGGGAATAACTTTACTTGGGACATATAGTGTTCAGAAAGAGGAATTTCGAACAATTCTCTCGCAACTTTTGAAGCTATGCAAAAAAGTGTTGTCTTATTTATCAAGGCTGAATTCATAATATCCTCAGCCATTGCTTTGAAAACGTATAATGCTTTGGAAAGTTTATTGGTATTATAATAAGATAAAAACAGTAATACTTGATCGTCCAAATCAAGTTCGTACTCTTTACTCTCCAATAATAAAATTACTTTTTGGTAATTTTGTTGATTGAACAACAGTCGGGTGTAAATATAGACAACTTCAGCATGTTGAGGTCTTTCTCTTAGGATATTGTCAAAATGTCTAAAGAGTTCTGGCATATTATTGAAAAAACTAAAAGCTAAAGGGCTAATATCTAATAATAAAGTAAAATCTTGTGGGTAGCCAAGCTCCTCTGTTAAAATCCATGCTGATTTATAATGTTCATAGGATTGCAATAGTAGTGTTAAATTTGTGTTTGGAAGACCATGAATAGGTATAACTTTGTCATATTCAATGTTTTCATTGTTTGCTTTGAAATATGCTCTTCGACCAGCAATGAAATGGATAGCGAGCTTTTCTCGTGTGGTTTTTAACGAATCTAAATCAATTGAGTCAATGAGTTTATCTAAACTATCGGTGTCATCAATTATAGTGTATACTACTAATTTAGCTGCAATATATTCTGGATGCTTTTCGTTTATTAATTCTATTGCATCCTGTGAACAGCCAATAAGCGCCATACATTTGACCTTGATAAATAAAATTCTCTTATCGCTATCATCGTATTTTTTTAGTTTTTCCAAGATTATTGGTGCTTGACTGTGACAGTCATATCTTAGGTCTGATTCCAATTCACCTATTAAATATCTTACTTTATCTGATGTTGTAGACGCAGTCCTGTATAATTCTCGAGATTCATTAATGTTATCTAAAAGTACCATTAAGTTTGCTTTCTGATACCATAACTCTGCCACTTCGTGCGGATTCATTATATCAATTTTCTGTTCAAGATTTGAAATTGCTTCGCTCGCAGGTTTAAGTTTATTAATCTTAATGTGATTTTCTATGATTTTAAGTTCTGTTGGGTAGTAGCCCTCAGGATTTTCTATCCAAGGTTCATCGCCGTTATGCTCTATGGCTTTCAAATAAAACGGTTTATCAGTTATACTATTTGCAATGTTACTAATTGTACTGACAACGTCATCTGTATATGGCTTTATTTCACGACTTAAATCTGTTAAAGCCATTCTTTCTTCGAATCTATTCCTATGAAATTGATATATATCCAACTTAGTAGTTATCACCTGATTCGTTGGTATTCGCAATGTAATTGAATCTTGTGTCTGCAACTTTAGGTTGTGCTCATTGAACCATGCATCATCAAGCCATAAGTAATATATGGGGCATTCATAAAGCTGATCAATGTTGTCTTTTAAATTAACAACTGCAACCATAACAAGAGAATCCTGGGAATGATAATAATTTAATGTTGAGCATTTAAAGGCATAGCTAAGGGTTCCATCAAGATTTAATGATGGCTCTGTCGTTCCTTTTAACTGTAGGTAGAAATTATATTCAACTTGGTCTAACGAATTTTTTAGTTGTATTTGATAATCAATTCCATAATCCGAATCGCCAGACATTGGCGTCTCTATCCATGCGCGAGGCATTTTTGTTACTAGGGCTCTTTGGGCCAATCGACCTATTTCTTGGCTATAACTATCATTTGGAAGTTGTGGCATTTCGTAATCCTCATAATGCTTACTTTTAGTTAGTAACTAATCATATATACTGCGACCATTATGGATGCAGTACGAACTGTGATTAAGTTTTAGTTACGCGATTTATCTATTATATGTATTTTCTTTGATTTTTTTATATTTTAGACTTATGTCAAGTATGGGAATACTTGTGTTCAACAATCTAGCCATTTCCCTTGGGTGTATGTTTAGTTTTGGCCTAATACAACCGTGAACCTCAGGGTGCTTAGGTCTGTTCAAAGTCAGTGTAGCATAGCGAAAGCACACAGCACTTAGGCATCATTTACCTTTTAATATGCTGACAAAGGTACGTCTGTTGATATCATTCCATCAATGAAGATAATACTCGCTGTAGTAGCTGTAGTAGCTGTAGTAGCTGTAGTAGCTGTAGTAGCTGTAGTAGCTGTAGTAGCCAGCTTTTGTTATTGCAAGCTTAAAATGTCACCTCTTTTAGCCAGTTTGAAATGTCACCTGAAGTGACATGGACAAGGGCAGAAGTTAAGTTCTGAAGGGAAAGGGTGATAAGAGATAAAATATCTGGCCAGCGGTAGCAGGCCAGATTTATTAGTTTGAGCGGAAGTCGTTACTCTAAACAGTAATCAATTCTGCTATTTTTGTTGCGACAACTGCCAGCGTATCTTCTCCCGTGTCCAGGCCGCTTCGGGATGCGAGCAAGGGGCTTACATTGCGGAGAGCTTCATACGTTGTGTTATGAACGATCGGTACGAGTTGGTTCCCGGCCAGTAAAGCTGAAAGCTCTTTATCAGCAACGCCTTCTTTGGGCAGTCGGTTTAACAGCGCTGGAGTCACTAATACCAAACCGATTCGAGAATTTGCTAATCCTTTATCGATGGCACGCATCATTGGAACGCCAAGAGCAAGATCTTTTTCGCTAAACCATACTTTGACGCCTGCAGCCTCGAGCAAATCGTGTAGCTCTTTGGCTACGCCTTGTCGATCATCCCAAGCGTGGCAAAGGAATACATCACGCAAATCCGGCTTCTCCGCGACAAGCTTCTCTACCGTTTGGCGAATCGGTGTGAGAGATTGTACCTGGGCGGTTGTGTAGGAAACGGAAGAACCCGATTTTGACCAGCGGGGCTTTGTACCGCTGCTGGATCCACCGCCACTGCTTCCACGACTTCCGCCAGTGCTGCCTGACGAGGAGTAGGACGGATAACTATCATAACTGTAGCTGCTGCGGCGATAACCACTGCGATTGCGACAGGCTGGACAAGCAGCAGCGGCTGCTGCTGAGCTATGTCCACGTACAGGAGCCGTACATCTGGCCATTTTCTGATTTCCCCTTAATATTCTGGAATATATCTGCTGTGATAGTAAAACCAGATACGTAATGGGGATTATTAGTTACAAACCCAACTGCCATGTTTTCAAAAGATTGCACTTCATCACACTGCCACAGCGAAACTATCCCAAAAAACCATAAGAGTAGGGGCTAGCGTTTCAGACTAGCCCTGAACTCCTCCGGGTTGCCAGAACCGGATTAATTGCTCTGAGCTGCTCCTGAATTCTGGCCTGTGCACGTCGTTTGGGCATCTTTTTGCTCCGATCTCGCTTACCATTGCGTTCGAGTTCATCCATTTTGCTTTGCGCCAGCTTCAGAACAGCCCCAAGAAACGAAAGAACACGCAGCTTCAGTGACTCAGGAAGCTTGTGATTACCAGGGCGTCCACGCCGGAGGTTTGCCAGTCCTGCAACGCCAGACTCGCGAAAGCGGTTCATTAAACGCTGTGTCTGACGTTCGGTCAAAGCAAACTGATGAGCAGCATCACGACGGCGCATGCGCTTTTCAACAACGGACTGAATGATGTTGATCCGACTGAGTTCTTTATCTGACATGGTCCAAGCATCCTGATGTCTCCATGGCCTGAGGATGGGATCCTTTATGCCAGAAAAAGTGACATCACTAAATGGGTTAAAAGTGACATTAGAATATGGGAGCCACAGCTTTATTTCGCATAACAAAGATTATGTTAAATTGATGAATTTAGTCGTTTGTATTCAATTAGTTGTGAATTATCCAAGTTCTCTTACTTTAGTTATGTTCTATTGTGGTAATTTGAAAAATAGAGTTCGCTCTTGGGTTTGCGATGCCTTAAAACCATGGTGAAGATAAAACCCTTTGGCTTCTTCTGTCAGAGCATGAACCATAATCGCACGTACGCCTATATTTTCTGCGACCCGATAACAGCGCAATACGGCATCGTGCAGTAAATCAGCACCCAGCCCTTTCCCGCGGAATGAGACATCGACAGCCAGGCGAGCAAGTATGATTACTGGGATTGGATCAGGCATATTGCGTCTGAGACTTCCTATGGCTTCCACATGGTTAACGCTGCCGGTGGCCAGCGAGTAAAAACCGGCAACCTTTCTCGTGCCTGTTTTACAAACAACGAACGTTCTGGCAGCACCAAGTGCCTGATTTTTTAAACCTCTCTGTTTAAGCCAGTCATCGAGAACGGCCTCCCCGCTGACGAACTCAGCCAGTTGATGTGAGCTGGATAACGGTTCCGGTGCTGTTACACGTCCCACTGAGGTTTCCTTGCCAGGAGTTTATTGATTGCAGCATCATCCGCAACTGGCGCATCGAGCATATCGATAAACTCTGCATACTGCTCATCGTTAAAATTAAATACGCGCCGATCGAGGATCACATTCTCCGCAGCCTGGCATGCCATTTCCAGAATGAAGTCCGTACGTGATTTATGGAGGATCTCTGCAGCAGCATCGATGAGTGCTCTTTGAGATTCTTTGGCTCTAAGATTGAGTTGAACATCTGATTTCATTAGTGCACTCCTTGTATAGCAATTGCTTTACAAGCATAACACAGGAATAGTGTATAGCAAAAGCTATACAAATTTTTATCAGTGCAATTATGATCCGAAAGATTTACCTTGTAACTACTTGAGTTAAATACCCTGCCTCCAAATTTCTCTTCTCTCTACAGGCTTACCTGATTACACCTAACGCCCTGACATTACGACGAAAGCTGCCGGTTAAAAATATCTTAAGGGCAATCAGCCGCACATGTTGGATGGTAATCTGGTCTAACATCTGGAAAATTAACTGACGAGAAGGTAGTATTCAGATCGTCAGTGATCGTCTTGTGGTGGGACAGATTGTTGATTCAGATTACTTTTGTGACCTAACTCAAACTAACTGTTTGACTGCTTTGTGGTGAGGCAGGCGGGTGGCAGAAGAGGGTTTTACGGAAGAAATGCGGACTTCCGGAAACAAACAGGGACAGGACGTGTCCGTTAAAACGTTCAGGAGCAGGTAACGGGATTTCCCGGAGCCTGAATGCACAAACCCCCTGATAGCTTTCACGAACTTGGCGGAACGTAAGATATCAGGGGGTTCAAAAGCAGGCGCGTTGCCTGTGAAGGATTATAACGCATGCACCACATAACACAACACCCGGCCGCCATAAGAACAGGCCGCCGTGAATGACAATCAGATTTCTGTTCACTGGTCTGAACTTCCGGCAGATGAGCTAACCCGTTTCTGGCAGGACGTCGATGCCGGCACTCAGGGCAATTTTCTCATTGCGCCGGTCAAAAAGCTGACCCGCCGCAAACGTGGTGAGCATTCCACAAAAACCAAATGTGAAAACCCGGCCTGGTATCGCCCGGAGCATTATAAAAAGCTCTCCGGACAGCTCGGCCATGCCTACAACCGCCTGGTGAAAAAGGACAAAGCAACCGGGCAGGTCAGCCTGCGCATGCATGTTTCACGTCACCCGCTCTATGTCGCAGGCCGCCGTAAGGCGGGACGTAAATATGGTTTCCGTCCGGAGCGTCAGCTCCTGCTCGATGCGCTATGGCCGGTGCTCATCAGTTTCTGTGACGCCGGTAAGCATACCGTCGGCATGTGTATCTCCCGGCTGGCAAAAGAGCTGAGCGCTAAGGATGCTAAAGGTAATGTCATTCCGGAAACGGAGGTGACGGTGTCACGCCTTTCACGCCTTATAGAGGAACAGGTACGGTTTGGCGTTCTCGGCCTCGCGGAAGAACGTACCTGGGATCGTGAATCCCGGTCCTGGCTGCCGACCTATGTCTATATCACGCCCGTGGGTTTCCAGATGCTCGGTGTCGATATGGACAAGCTTTTTAAAGAGCAGGCGAAGAAACTACGTCAGAGCGCCGTACGCGAGCAGCTTATCCGGGAAGGTGTGATCAGCGATTATGATGACGTGCAGCCTCACGCTGCCCGTAAATGCTGGTCTGACCGGAAGCGCCGTGAGGCACTGATTTACCGCCGCAAAAAAGGCGCGGAGCGTAAACGTGCCAATAACCTGATTAAGCTGCCAGCAGATGAACGACTCCACGTAATGGAAAAGTGGGTATTCAAAACCCTACCGGAAGATGAAGCGTACTGGTGTACCCATGAGCGGGTGACTCAGCTGGCAATCCAGTATTTGTACCAGCTGGACCTGGCTCTCTCACCGCCGGACTAGCCGACGGCGCATAATCCCCCTCATTTAACATGCCCCTTGCCGGGGCTTTTGGTGCTGGTGTTTTCCGGAAAAACGGGCGCTATTTGTGCACAGCACACTGACTTCCTTCATATCCAGATGCAGACCTCCACCCCCTGATGGTACAAAATAATGGTCATCGTCTTTTTTCCACAGAAATCCGCAAAGGTATAATCCACCTTTTCTGGAAAAGAAAAAAAGAGAACCCGCAAAATAATCTAACCCCCCTTTATTATCTCTCTGTTCATTTCATTCCAGAGTAGATCTTTGTCTCTTGCCACTCTGTGAATAATAAAAAAGGCCTTCGCATACAGCGGACTTACGGCCGCGCGCTCAGAACAAAGGCAAAAGTTCCTCCCGTCGCAAGCTCCGGGCCCCGTTCTGGCCGGAACCTGACACTCCCTGTACACCTTTCCCCTGCTAAAGCGACGCTGCCCCGGCCCACAGGGCCGGAACTTCCTCGCTTTAAAAGGGATGTTGTAACTAGTACTCAGAGTCGCTGCAAAGCAGGTGGCGGTCAGTCCTGTGTACACGCTCGTAAGCGCCTCACGGCGCTAACGCGGAGATACAGCCCGTCAGCGGCCACAGGCCTCGACGCGCTCACTCCGACCGCGCACATCAGCAAAAAGAACAGCTTTTAGCGGGTATGGCTTAGCAGGGTAAGGGATGGGACTGGCAGAACCTATTAATCCGTAACGGCTGATGCCGGTCACGACGCCCCTCACCAGAACAGCCCGGCCCAGCTCCGGCTGGCGTCTACATGCCGCTTAGCGGCATAATGACCATGAACCTTAAGGAATGAAAACGGGGTTAGTTTGGAGATCGGAAATTTATTGTCCTGTCTGTGCTGGCGCGTCGTTCCTGACCATGAAAAAGCCCGCTTACCGCGGGCTTTAGTTTGTCTACTTTACTTTGCTAAGGCACTGGCCACAGCGTTAAAAGCATCTTTACTCTTGTTTGTTACATCCAGAGAAAGGAACTTTTCACCGGAAACAAAACCATCAGCGACGGTTACGAAATGCTGGAGTTCGGCGGCGTTTTCGTCAAAAATTTCAGCAATTTTTTCGACGCTAAGACCGTTAGACTCCATTTCTTTGATCCGAGAATAATTAGTGAACATAGATACATAAATGATTATCAATATCATTTATTGTGTATTTATATTCATCTACGTATATTGTACGACACTGGCCTCAGCCGACTGGTGACTGTCGATGCATTTCCGCTCTTCACATTCCTGAATGTCCTCCTTCAGCGTTTCATCCGAGTCAAAAAAATTTATCCCCTTAGATGCCCGGTCCACCTGACACTCGAGATACCCCTCCACCACTGAAGACCATGTGTGTACGCGACCACTTACAGACCAGACTCCGCCATCCGAATGCAGTGAGCCGTCACTTTTGAACAGCCAGTTCAGGTCACTGTCAAACCCATTCAGGTTCAGGACAGCCTCATGCTCACTCCCGACATGCTCCCGGATAAACAGCACCGAGATAGTCACCATTGTTGACACTGTCTGGTGGATACTTCAGGGCATCGACTTCACCGGTAACACTAATGTCTCCCACACAATCCAGCCCTGCGGAGAACATCTGCTTCGCCGTCCAGGTAGTCGTCTGGTTAAGCGCCGGGATTTTCACCCAGCCCCCCCCATTTGCCGCTGATACAGTACAGCCACCAGGAGGCCTGAGACGCCCCTGAAATATACGTCTGCCGCGTAATGTAGTCAGTATCGCTGGCATGGCGGATAAGCTCGACGATAAGGGTGAACGCAGTCTTTTTTTTGTCATCCGGACGCCCGGTGATGCCAGCTCCGGGCCCATCTGCCGCTCAGTTATAGATCACCTGCTGCAGCGTGCCGGCCTTCAGGGTCAGCGTGATAAGGGAAAGTGTTTGATTATTCAATGTGACGGCCACGAGATTACCGCTCATGAATAACCTTGCTGAACGTCTGCGCCGCGGTAAAGATGTTCTCTGTCACTTTCTGTGCCGCATCGCCGATCGCCTTGCTCCATGACGGCACCACGACCGTCGTCCCGTCCTGTTTCGTGATGGTGACCTCACCCACCCCGAAGAAGACCTGGTCCTGATTGCTGAGGTCGGTGTAATACTGACTGAAGGCCTGCTGAATGCTGGCCGCCAGTTCGTTGCTGATAGTTGTCAACGCCGGGAACAATGGCTGGTTCATGATTAGGAATTCCAATCGTATGCCGATCACTTCCTGAGCATGAACATAAGCGTCCGGGGTGAGCATGATTCTGTCATCCGCAATGATGTGATGGGCTATATTTACTTGATATGGGAACAAGTTCTCGATCAACGTGTTTGCCTGAAAGTTGGCATTTATCCGGTCACTACCCCTGTTAGCGAAAACTCCACTGTACACTCATGACAAATATTGCAGGGACAATAATTCCCGTTTCCACGCCGAAATTATCGGTAAAATTGTACTGGAGGCCATGATAAATATAGGGGGAAAACCCAACACTGGTGAGTTTCTTCGCCGTTCGATAGGTTCCTGAATCTCCACAATCGCTAAAAGCCTTAAAGAAAAACTCTCCGGTATAAGCATATACACCTTTGATCGTCCAGCCGTTTGCTGCCGAGTACCAGTCTCTTCTCGCCCCTAAAGACAAACAACGATCGGCAAAACTATTCTTCATGGTACCCACTAACACACTGTACTTTGAATCTGGAGACAACTTGCGCTCAACGGAAAAAAATTGGTTATTGAACTTTTCGTTATATTGGCCGTGATTACCGGTCATATGATACACAAATGAACCGGTATTAGCCGAGTATAATGCCATCTCGTTTGCATAAACTGGCGCTGCACTAATCATTGCCAACGCGCATACTGAACCACCCAACTTTTTAAACATAGGAAACCTGATAAAAAATACGAATAGCAATGTCTATTTTACCGCTTAAGGCTTAAACCGAAACTAAACTCGCTACGCTGCTGCGCGGGATGGCACCATGAAGATGTGCATTGACAGGAATTAAAATCCCAAGATGGGTGATGCTCACCCTGAAAGGGCACTACGTTCATAGAACATGCTGCAAGATGAGCAGTACCAGCAGGTGACCCATATAAGCCACATAAAAGAAATGACGCGGCATGAAACGCTGACGGTCTTCAGGACAGAACTGGCTGCTGAAAGAGACCACCATCAGGGGGAATACCAGTGTAGGCAGGGTGGCCAGCAATAATGTCTCTGCTGGCAGGCTCAGGAGATGCGATACCCCGTTTAAACAGAGCAGTGACAGTACGGCAGCGAAGGCCGCCAGTCGCTTCACTTCGGGTGTACTCCCGCCTGTCACGCTTGCCATACTGATGGCCAGAATTATTCCCGCCAGCCCGTAGCTTGCCGGTTCCAGCGGCCAGATCATGAAAGCCAGGAGCAGATATCCGGCAGTCATTCCCCTTCGGCCGTGTCGGTACTGCAGGGCAAGCAGCTGCGTGACGCCGGCGAACACGAACAGGATGTTCAGGGCCCACCAGGGCTGGTGAGAACTGAAGGCCAGGCTGAACACCGGCTGCGTGACAACCGCCCAGATCCACAGACGATTCGCCCTCACCTGCAGACGTTCCGGAGTGCGCTGCACGTTCATCGCCCATATAAGCGTGAACAGGGGGAAGGCCATCCGGCCAAGCGCATACATCACTGGCTGGGCTGGCGTCAGAAACACGGTATTGATGTGGTCGATCAGCATGGCCAGGAGTGCGAGAAGTTTGACCATATCGAGCGCAGCGGGGCTGAGCCGGCTGGCTTTCTGGATGTTGTGAAGGGCGTCGGGTACTGAAAGATTCATACTGTGTATTCCCCAGGCGACACGCAGTAAGCAGCCAGCCCTGAACATAATGCCAGAATGCCCTGCCGGTTTGCGATGTAACCCTGACTTTTAATTTTTCCAGAATTTTTCGGAGCGCAAATTCTGATTTATCACGCAACACGCGCATTGCACCCGCCACATATTTAAAGATTTAAAATATGGAAATCGTTCATATCGCCCCCTTTTTTACTATATTATTATCGGCAACAACCGCATTATATTTAGTTTGAGGAAGAGGTTCTCTTTAAAATTCCTTATATTAATTCTTTGAATTATATTCAGTTTACTGCACTGACAGTCCGGCTGACGATGAGTCTTTTATAGTCAGTCAGTATTTGCTGTTGACTTAGCCCTGAGCAGGGCAAAATCCTCACGAATAGATTTTGCGGCGTGCTTCCATTCTTTAGCCCAATCCTCGGTCATCCGGCCTTCACTGACAATCTTAAGGGAGATGGCATAAGGGGTGCGTTCCAGCTTCTTCGACAGCCAGAGTATATGATCATCTATTCTGTCATCCGGGATATCAGTAATAATCGAATGAATAAGGTCAAGATCTTCCCGCGCCCACGGTTTTCCGGAGCGGGGAAACACTTCATCCGGAAGGCGTGGTTTTTTAACCTTTTCTTCTTTTGCCAGTTTTTTTGCTTCTTTTTCCGCAGTGATAAGGCGCTGCCGCTCTGTTAACCCACCGAGGGTTGCAACCGTTCTGACCATATTTTCGCGCTGTTCACGCGTAATGCTCACTTCTCCGCATATAATGGCATTCAGCGTTTCGACGAGTATTTCCAGTTTGCTTGCAGTTAATTTTAATGTCATCCGGCACCCCAAAAATTATTATCTTTTCATTATTAACCGTTAATTATTCAGAATGGAAGGCGTCTGAAAGCCTCTTTCCGGCCAGGCCCTGTTTTTATTATTCAGGATCATAGTCAACCATGAACCGGAACAATTCCTGCAGGCAGACATTACCTTCCCTATCCATTCTGAGGCAGGCTCCGCCAGCGCCAGGGTTCTGTCTGACCCGGTTCAGACCAGAGTCCAGCTGACTGACGGCGGGCTTCGGACTCAAGAACAGCGTAGTCGGGCCGGACGGAACCCTGCAGGCGGCCATAGCGATCCGTTTCTCCGCCCGTGACGGTTACGGGACGCTGCGCCACCATCGATGAGAGCGCCTGGCAGGAACGCTGGCCAAAGGGCTGACTCCTTTTCCGGCGCATCCATGCCGGCCAGGCGAACGCACGTCAGTCGATTTCCCGGCTCAAGAACCTCAACGGCACGCGCACAATCCTGCCGCTGATATCCGCACTGGCCGAAAACGTCACAACGAACAGGAGTAGTGCACATACTGCCGGATCATGCATACACCTCACTTGCTGTCCTGCTATTAAGTTTTTTATAGCCAATGAGCTGCAGTGCATAACTGACATTCAACCTTGTCATATTGGTATTCAGCCCCTTCATCATGCCTGCGCTCGTATATCTGACACTGTACTTCAGGCTGTCACTGAAGTGTAGTGACAACCTGCAGTTGTTCAGGCGTACTGAACGTTCCCTTCCCCCTGACAGGTCTGATTCAACGGCACGCAGGTACACTGGGGGCAGCTACCACAAATCGTTCTGCAGGTCTTTCCCTCATCAGCTACGCCAGGGAAGTGCAGCAGCGGTCTGTTGGCGGTCGTGCGGTCAGTTGCTCCCAGAGATCTCTTGATGAGAGAACAGCATGTCAGCAAAGGTGACCTCATACGGCACCACGGAGTTTGTCGCATGCATGAAACCCAGGCCGACGGAAATAACCTACCTCTCAGCACCGTTACGCGCCGCAGCTGCAGCAGCCCTGTTCCAGTGCTGACCCGTATACAACTGGTCGGCGGTCATGGAGGGGTATTTACCTCCGGGCTTTCTCCACCCTGTCCAGCCAGGACCCGTAATCATCGTATCCATGCTCTGGTCAGAAAGCTGAATATCCCCATCAGTGCATTATCCGGCAGTGATCTCCGCATGGTCAATGATGGTACTCAGCTCCGCATTGATGAGTGACCACATCAGTCCTTTGATGTCCGAAAATTAAAATACGACTTTCCCATCGTAATTACGGCGAACTGGATATTGCCGACGATCTGACCATCACGCTGACCAGAATGTCGGATGAAGACCGGGAGTTTATCGTTAGTATTCTGACTGAGCCGGAAAGGATAAATGCTAGCCCATTAGCACTTAACGTGAGTCTATACTGGCGCTGATTGCGATTCGGAGGCGAGCGGTTAAAGATAAGCGAAGTCAGTGAACAGCTGCCGTGGCGCATCAGACTACATGCGGAATAACTCTCTTCGTCAATATGGTTCCCGGAATACGCTTATGATTTCACTACGGATTGGTGTTTTTATTCTGATATTGAATCCGATGCTGAAATGGCTGTAGCGCTCATTTCCTGAAAATTAGATTTATTAAAAAAAGTCCCGCGATATTGTAATTATTGGTGCATTTACTTGCTTGTGTTACATGTGTGTGTGCGTTGTTTAACCCGATCTCATTTTTTTGTCATATTTCTTAACAAGAGTCGTTTATTGTTTGTTTAGGTTGTTTTTGTGGTGCATAAATACAAATTAAACGATCTTTAATTTGTTCAGAAGGTTGTTCTTTTAAATTGGTCGTTTTATTTGATGTAAATCATTTCAAATGGATTTTTATTTTTTTGTAAAAGGTGCGGAAGATCAATCTTTTATTGTCATTTGATGGTTTTGATATATAGCATTTCCCGATCGTTTGGTTGGTTTTGATAGGTATCCCCTATTATTGTCTGCATTCGATCGTTATTGTCGATCATGTAAAGTTGTGTATACTCTCTCTCTCGTTATTTCAGAATGGCATGCCGCATCATGTTTTACCGGAGTGGATATGGGGAAGTGTCAATCCTTATCGTTCGAATATCCTGTGCACCTGTCTTTGAGCCGAAAAAGGATTGGTGCACTGCTCGGCGGTTTTGGCTTCGTGGAAGCAGCAGATATTTGTCGCTTCCTTAGTTTGGTCTGTAATGAAGTGCCTGATACAGGAGATTACCTTTATTTGCGCTTTAAGATCGGGCAGTGCCTCAGCAGGCATGATGATAAAAGCGAATACTTTATTCCCCTGCGCGAACTGGTGACGGAACTTGACTGCATGATAAGAACTTATCTTCTGAGCATTATTTGAACTGTTCTTGTGTATATATTTAAATAGGGCTTATTAATATTTAATCCTTATTAATAACTTTATCCAGCGGGATTGGCTAGAAAGGTTTAACCATATTTAAAGTATAAGTGATTAACTGACTGGTTATTAAACTGCTTACCACCAGAAGCAGGATTATGTATTTTTGTTGCTTCATTTAAATAAAGCGCTTTATCAGCTTAAGGGATTTTGCTGGTCTGCCTTTTACAGGATGTGTGTGCCATTAATCGTAATGGCGGAACTATAACGTTAATACCGGAGTTAATAATGAAGTTGAGTAAACTGGCAGTTCTATTTGGTGCCGTGATGGCTGCGTCTGTAGGGATGGCTCATGCTGCTGATGATACGGTTTCCGTTACCGGCGGTAACGTACATTTCCGTGGCAGCCTGGTTGATGCAGCCTGCTCTGTAAGCGCAGACTCCGCAAACCAGACAGTTGAACTGGGTCAGTACACGCTGCACCACTTCAAAAATGTTGGCGACACTGGCTCCCCGATTCCTTTTGAAATCAAACTCGAAGATTGCGACACCACTGTATCAGGCACGGCTGCTGTGGCATTCAGCGGTACCGCTGATGACGCTAACAAAGAGCTGCTGTCAATTGATACCAGTGTTAATGGTAATACTGATGCTGCGTCTGGTGTGGGTATTCGCATTACTGACAGTACCAGTGCTGCCGTGGTACCAGACGGAAGCAGCTTCTCCACCCCAACCACTCTGATTGATGGTGAGAATACGCTGAAGTTCCACGCACAGTATGTTTCAACCTCGGCCACCCCGACCGCAGGCCAGGCCAACGCTGACGCCACCTTCATCATGCAGTACCAGTAATCCGTAACACTGTTGTGTCTCTCCCCGGCCTGATACCTCTGGCCGGGGTTTTGTCGGGGGTAATCATGCTCTTTCATCATGCCCGTGTTGTACCCGTGCTGTTTATGTGTCTGATGTTCTCCGCGTCATCAGGTGCCCGCAATCACGTGGTCACCATTAAAGGTGGTGACCTGCACCTGCGTGGTGAACTGGCCGAAGGTTCCTGTGAGGTCTCCACGGGAAGCCGGGATATGTCCGTTGATATGGGACAGTACCGCAACAGTGATTTTCAAGGGGTCGGTTCTTTATCTTCGGTGTTAATCCCTTTTGAGCTTCACCTGACTGGCTGTAACCCTGCGCTGGCCAGTGCCGTGGGCGTCAGCTTTTACGGCATGACCGACCCGAAAGACCCGGATGTGTTTCTGGTGTCGTCCGGAGTCAGTGGTCGCGACGGATACAGCGGGCTGGGACTGCTCATTGCCGATGAAACAGGTAGCCAGGTCATTCCTGACAGAGTTTCTGACACCTTTGTGCCGGTAACGGCCTCCGATGTAGTACTGCATTTCACTGCCCGGTATCGCACCACCTCCCGTGAGCCATCTCCGGGCGAACTGCGCAGTGAAGTGTCTTTCCGTCTGGTTTATCCCTGAGCGTAGCCGCCGGGATGTTTTAACGGGTATTTATTAAATGAAGTTCAGTCAATCGTTGATATCGCTGACGCTGGCCGCAGGCTGCCTCGCCACCACCTGTGTGGCCATGGCGGGAGGCGTCGGCCTGGGGGCCACCCGCGTGATTTATGCCGAATCTGCCAGCCAGGCCTCCCTGCCGGTCACCAACAGTGATCCGCACGAACGCTATCTTATCCAGGCCTGGGTTGAGGATGACCAGGGGCATAAATCTGCAGACTTTGTCGTGACGCCACCGCTGTTTGCCTCCGCACCAAAGAGTGAGAACACCCTGCGTATCATGTATACGGGGAAACCCTTACCGCAGAACCGTGAATCGCTCTACTGGATGAACGTCAAGGCTATCCCGGCAGTAAACAAGGATGCGATAAAGGATAAAAATACGCTGCAGTTGGCCATCTTGTCCCGCATCAAGCTCTTCATGCGACCCGACGGTCTGGAAATGGGTGAGGTGGAAGCCGCCAGTCACCTGCGCTTTCATCAGGCCGGCGGGAAGCTGACCATCATCAACCCGACGCCTTACTACGAAACGCTGGTTAACCTGACGGCTGGCGGGAAGAAACTACCTAACACCATGGTTCCACCTGACGGTCAGCAGAGCCTGAGCCTGCCGGCCGGTTCGTCAGGGGACGTCCGTTTTCAGACTGTAAATGACTACGGTGCTGTGACACCACCGCACTCAGGTCAGATACAGTAAGTCTGACATCAATATCCGGAGCAGCATACCTTGCACCATTTATCCGTATCATTCCGACATGTACCGGGGATTCGACTGTCAGTTATTGCGCTGGCCGTGACAGGGGGACTGCAATTGTCCCCGGCCTGCGCGGACGACTGGTTCAATCCTGCTTTTCTTTCCGGCAACGGCCAGGACGTCGCCGACCTGTCGCGCTTTGAAAGCGGTGCGGGTCAGGCCCCCGGCGTGTACCGGGTGGATGTCTGGCTGAACGATGAGTTTGTCACCACGCAGAACGTGCGTTTTGACGAGGATGAACACTCGTCTGCACCGACGACGGCGGGAACATCTGTCTCACGGGATGCGCCTGATGCCGTGAACAGCGCGACCGGTTACGTGTCGGATGACACGGGTCTGGTGCCCTGCCTGACGCTGAAATGGCTGAAGCGCCTCGGCGTGAATACCGGGGATAATGAAGCGCTGAAAGCCCTGCCGGATGATGATGACCGATGTCTGGACTTCAGGTCCCTGTTTCCCGGAGCCAGCTCTCACTTCGACTTCTCCACCCAGCGCCTCGACCTGACGTTTCCGCAAGCGGTGCTGCAGAACAGCGTGAAAGGGTATATCCCACCGGAAGAGTGGGATGAGGGCATTAACGCTGCACTGATGAACTACACCCTGACCGGTGACAGGGGCCGTGACAGCGACAGTTATTATCTGAACCTGAGCGGCGGCCTGAACCTGGGGGCATGGCGTCTGCGTCATAACGGTGCATGGAGTTATTCGGACTATAAAAATGGTGAGCATACTGAGCGGTGGCAGAATATTTCCACCTATGTGCAGCGCACGGTTATTCCGCTGAAAAGTGAACTGGTGCTGGGTGACAGCAGCAGTGACAATGCGGTATTCGACAGCCTGGGCTTCCGTGGTATGCGACTGTATACCGCTGACCCGATGTATCCTGACAGCCAGCAGGGCTATGCCCCGACAGTCAGGGGACTGGCATCCGGACGCTCCACTGTCACCGTCCGGCAGAACGGGTATGTGATTTACAAAAATATTGTTCAGGCCGGAGCCTTTGAAATTACCGACCTGAACCCGACTTCATCCAGCGGCGACCTTGACGTTACGGTGGAGGGCGAGTCCGGTTATGTCCAGCATTATACCGTCCCGTACTCCACGGTGCCGCTGCTACAGCGGGATGGCCGGACAAAATATGACCTGGTCGGCGGGCGCTACCGCAGCGGAAGACAGGATAAAAACGCGCCGGTATTTGTCCAGGGTACCCTGGCACATGGGTTTGCCGGTGGGTACACCCTGTACGGCGGCACGCAGCAGGCCGGCAGGTACCGCTCCGTGGCCGCCGGTATTGGGCAGAATCTCGGCTCCTGGGGTGCCGTATCGGCCGACCTGACAAGCGCATGGAGCCGTCTTGCTGATGACAGCCGGCACCAGGGGCAGTCCCTGCGTTTTCTGTACAACAAGTCCCTGAATAGGATGGGGACCAACTTCCAGTTGCTGGGTTATCGCTACTCCACAAAAGGGTTTTACACACTGGATGAAGTGACCTGGGATGCGATGGAGGGATATCAGTATGCATGGCGGGACGATGGCAATGGCGGGGGTTACCATTATGAGCCGGTGAGCTACCACAACCTGCGCCGGAGCAAAAAAGGTCGAATCCAGATGAACATCTCACAGCGACTGGGTGACCTGGGGTCACTCTACCTGTCCGGGAGTCAGCAGACCTACTGGAACAGTACGGGCAGGGATGAGTGGTACCAGGCCGGCTTCTCCAGTGCCTGGCACGGCATCAGCTATAACCTGTCGTATGCCGTCAGCCGCAGTACCGGACTGGCCGGTGATAACCGACTGCTGTCACTGAATATATCGGTTCCGTTCGGTCATTTCCTGGGCCACGACATGGCAGAGCATGAAGCGCTGAATAGCATGTACGCCACGGCGCAGTCGAGCCGGGACCAAGACGGTGTTACGAGGATACAGACCGGGGTCAGTGGTACCCTGCTTCAGGAGCATAACCTGAGCTACAGCGTGATGCAGGGCCACAGCAGTACCACAGGCTCCAGCGGTAGTGCGAATGTGGCGTTGCGTGGCGGGTACGGCTCGGCGAGCGCGGGTTACAGCTACAGCCGTTATGACCACAGGATTAACTGGGACGTGTCGGGTGGCGTGGTGGCTCACGCTGATGGTGTGACGTTCGGCCAGGCGCTGGGCGACACCAACGTGCTGATAAAGGCACCAGGAGCCAGAGACGTGCATGTGGAAAACGGCAACGGGGTGAAAACGGACTGGCGGGGATACACGGTACTGCCGTACGCCACGATGTACCGCCGTAACCGGGTGGCGCTTGATGTGAACACGCTGGATATGCACACGGACCTGGAGGACAACGTGCAGAATGTGGTGCCGACACAGGGCGCAATTGTCAGGGCTGAATATGGCACACACACTGGCGTCCGCGCGCTGCTGACGCTGACGTACAAAGGCCGTCCGGTGCCATTCGGGGCGATGGTGACGGAAAAGGCGTCAGGTGCGACGGGTATTGTAAGTGAGTCAGGTCTGGTGTATCTGACGGGTATATCAAAAAGCAGTGAGATTAATGTTGTGTGGGGTAATAGCGAAAATGAAAATTGTTCCGCAGCATATAAATTCAATGACGATGATGAAAATCAGGTAGTTACTCAGTCCAACATAATTTGTAAAAAGTCCAGTTAAATTAGGAGAAATACTAGTGATTCAATATAAAGCAAGCGGCCTTATGAATAAGTTACTTATTGTTATATTTACATCATTGATTACTCAGTCAGGAATGGTATTGGCTGATAGTGATTCTGCAACAGTACATATTACTGGCAATATCAAAGCGGGGACTTGTAAACCCCAGGATACGGAAGTTGATTTCAAAGATGTTGAACGCTCATCTTTTAGTGGTGCTGGTACTGTTGGGGCTACTCAGGATTTCACTTTAAAACTTACCGATTGTAGTAGCGATATAACAAAAATAAACATGAGCGCTACAGGAACGGCTGATGACCAGTACCCTGAATCCTTTGCGACAATAAGTGAAGATGGCACAACTGATAACCTTGCAGTGAAGATATCACATGGAGATAATGATATTAAACCAGACGGTTCAACTGAGATCGCATTACAGCCCGTAGATGGGAATGTTTCTGAAACTTTTACTGCAAGCCTCATGCAAGACTCAGGTGACCTTCCTAAGCTAGGCAAGTTTTCAAGTACGGTAACGGTCAGCTTTGAATATATGTAGCATTTATCCCTCTGTGGAATCTGGTTCATTGAATTTATAGCAGGGGAGGAAGTGGCTTCCCCTCTTTTAAAAAATATATATCACGAGCTCACGCTGAAATTAGTTTTCATTCTAATGCTATTGCAATTTGAGAAAGAGTACATGAAAAACGTGTTTATTATTTTCTTGTCTTTTTATACGTCGTATTTGTTTGCGGAGGAATCTGTCCTGTTAAACAAATCGAGAATTATCTATAATGAAAGTGACAAAAGAAATTCTGTTGATGCAGAAAATAAATCCCAAAGACAATCATATCTGGTTCAGGCATGGATCGAAAATGAAGAGCATCAAATAACTAAGGATTTTATAGTCACCCCACCACTTCATGTTAGCCGGCCCGGGATGGAGAAATCTATAGAAATATGGAAAGTAAATGCAAAATTACCCTCCGACAAGGAGAGGTTATATTATTTTTTTGAAAAAGCAATACCATCCCTCGATAAGAAGGATGCTAACAATGGAATATCTATTGCCACAGGAAACAGAATTAAACTCATTTACAGACCAAATGGTCTGAGAATGAGTTTAATTCAAGTAAAAGAAAGTCTGGTATTTAAATGCCAACAGGGTCATCTTATAATAGAAAATCCGACGCCATTCTACATCACCTTTACAAAAGTTAATATATTGAGAGAAGATGAAAATAGCTTTATGATCCCTCCTGAATCCACGCTGACCATAAAAGGAAAGGTGCGAGAAAATGGTAAGAAGATAACGTATTCCATTATCAATGACTTTGGTAATGAAGAGGGGCCATATAGTTCAGATATCATGTCGTAAGGCTGCTTTACTCTATTTCATGTTTTTTAGCGAGCGCAAAGATTGTGCTGCAATAAAATCTCACGTCAATATAAACATATTGATGTCTAAATCAAAATAAAAATTTATTTTTAAGAGGGTGTATGAAGATGTTTTTTGTATTTAATAGAGTACTTGCCATTTTTACTATGATGATTTCCCTGTGGGGTGTGACAAATTATACCTATGCGGAATGTCATGCACCTAATATTAACGTAGACTTTTCACCGAAAAAAGTATATCTCCGTGGTGGGTATTTGAGCCTTGCGGACATTTACTCTCCTGCAGACCTCATCTCCATGGTGGCTATTATGCAAACAGTTACTTGTGATAAGACCCCTATTTATGTTTATATACAGGGATCGCCAACAGCTTTCTTTAAAGTGGCTGATGCTGTTTTTAAATATAACGATCTAAGTGAGGCATATGGGGTAGGTGCGTTAATGAATAAATTCCAGGTGAGTATATTGGGAAAAGGTCAAGCCCCCGGGGCCAAAGTGTTCGATATATATGTACATGATAGTGAAATGAAAGTGGGTGAAGGTTGGAAAGGTCTCCATATAATCAGCGCAAGGGCTGAGTCAGTTGATACTGACTGGATTGCTGCTAACTGTGCGTTAGATGTACCATCAATAATCAATCTTCCTGATTCTTCCCCAGGCAAGCAAGTAAGTGCCTCATTTTCTGTGAAAATAGCATGTGATAAACAACCTAATTCTTATTTAGCCTATCAAATATATCCAAAATCAGAGGGTTATGACATGATTAATGGTGTGCTTTACGAAAAAAATAATATTAAAATGAGCCTACTAAAAGATGATTTGCCTGTAGATATATCGCATTTAATACAGCCATTTCTAGGTAGTGACTTTACATCCATTGATAATTACAAAATTGTTTCGGATATTGGGAAGTCAGCCTCTAGTGGTGAATATAGTGCAGATTTTATTATTTACTTGTATCATAACTAATTTATTAATTAGATCGATGGCTTAAAATGATTGAAAACAAGTTACGATGTGTAAACAGCGATTTTTTGATGGTAATCCTGACGGAAAACAACTGGCTGTATGCAGGACTGAGGGCTCTTATGCCGGAGATGGTCTGTCTGCCATTACGTTTCAGTGCTGACCGTCTGCCTTATATCATCGGGGATGTCGATCGGGTACTTGTCGTTGTAGACAGCCGCATTATTTTCCGGGGTGAGTGGTCGGCACTGAATGCGCTTAAAGCGAAAAGACCGGATGCTACCGTGGTCTGGCTAGCACTGAAGGAGACAGGACGGGTGTTTCCGGTGGAAAGTCAGGGAGTGAGGGTTCTGGCGCAGAAACTTGACATAGCTTCGCTGCATTTTGCACTCAGGCGGACATTATATAATCCAGATTCCATCAGGGGGGAGGAGTATGTCGAAGGCACCAACCTGACGCTGACGGAGCGTTGTCTACTGCCGTATTTTGTTTCGGGCTTACAGATGCATGTGGTTTCTCGGTTGACGGGCAAACCGGTTAAAACACTTTACACACACCGCCAGAATATTCTGGAGAAGACGGGATTCAGGTTGCCAGTATTTTTACAGTTTGTGCATGAGCGTAACCAGGGGCTTCCAGGTATTCCGGAGCTGGAGCACATTGATGTGTCAGCGCCTGTAATATAAGACGCTAATGGGGGAGTGCTATTTACTGGACTCTCAGGTAAATGATGTTTACCTAAGCAGAACGGTTCCATGCAATTGAAATTTACTTTAAATTTGGCCGAAATTGTCATATTCTTTATGCGTACCAATGAATTTAATAAACATCCACCTTCGCTGGTATGACAATTAGCCGATAGTCATTTCCCTTGATATTAAAAAACCACCTGCCTGTTTTTAATAATACTGGCACTGCGGTATTGTTCTTTAATTTCTTCCAGGGTTTTCCATTCAGCTTTAGTATGCACCTGGTCGCCGGTGAACCCCGCCCGTGCCAGCAGGTCAGCCATCGCGGCTTCCATGCGCCAGCAGGAGGCGCGCAGGTTGGGCCCGTACACGGGGACGTGCCCAACCAGCTCAAAGTAGATGCTCCAGGTCGCGGGTACGCAAGTCACTTGAGGTCTGGTCGGGAATGTTTCACGTCTGGCATCTGTTGGCCGGGAGGTTACCCGAAGCAGACCAGGCTCTGCGTAAAGCGGCCCGTTTCCTCGACGACGTGCTAAGGATGGCTGATGCTAACGGGAAATGATCTTCACAGTTACGGGCAGCGAACGCTTGCCCGTAGGCAAACAACGTACTCAAGCGTCCTCAAGGTAAAGCCATAGTACCCCGCAGGCGCTGTGTAAAGGCGGTGCTCTTTTTTCCTCCCTTCGATTTCACCGTTCAAATTTCCACACGAAGCCCTCTTCCGTGGCGGTAACGTGCCCTACAGAACTCGCTGAAAAATGGCTTGTGAATACCGTCGCCTGACGTTCAGCAGCAAAGTTTAAGAACCACTTCCGGGACTGATTCGCCTGTAAACTATCCTTGCAAAATACGGAGCTCAGGGTGTTATGAGACACCTGCAGCGGAGTATGCATCAGGTCGCCACAAAAAATCGCTGTTCCCTCTTCCGTTTCAACGGCAATGCTCATATGACCGACGCTATGCCCCGGAGTGGGATAAAACAGTATCCCTGGGAGAAATTCAGTCGGGGAATCCGGTACGGTCACCAGACGGCCGCTCTCAACAATCGGCAGGATGCTGTCATCAAATACCATTTTGCGTGCAGCAGCTGCCGGAGATGAGACAAAATTGAGCTCAGATTGAGAACAAACCCATGTCGCGTTGCTAAACGCAGGCCGCCATTTTTCCCCATCCCAGAGAGTGTTCCAGCCGACATGATCGGTGTGTAAATGGGTATGCAACACATAATCGATATCATCGGGTTGAATACCTGTCTGTTTTAAATTTTCCATCCATGGTGAAGAGAGCTGATGAAACAAGGGGCTAAATGGCCGATTCTTGCCATTGCCGGTCGCCGTATCAATCAGAATCCGGCCCTGCGGCGAGTCGATTAACCAGCTATGTACGCTCATTTCGATCGGCGTTTGCGCGTTCATCCCTGCAGGGAAACGAACGCCTGCTGCATCAGGCAATAATTTAGCCAGCGGCATGCTGAAAAGCTGTTCGGTAATTCGGGTAATAACAACATTGCCGAGACGATAAGAATCTGAGGTAAACATTGGTGGTGTCCTTTTGATAAACACATCATTAATCATGGCTGACAGCTGTAGCACTGTGTTTCATGGCAAGAGAATAAAACAGGGTCGCAGCCGTTGCCGCGATGACGCTCACTATCGCCAGCCCCAACCCCAGCGCATTGTCAATTCCGAAAAATTTCTGGCTTAAATATCCGACAAGAAACGGCCCAATGCCTCCGCCCAACAGGTTAGTCATAAAAACCAGCAGGGAAATCGCGCGGCCGCGCATTCTGTTGGGGATCGCTATTTGTAACGGAATGGGGGCCAGCGCCATGGTGATACTGGCGCAGAAAAGCGTTATGGCATAAAAAATAATCGCCGCAGAAAATGGCATACAAGAGGCGAGTACGGAGAAAATAATTAACAATCCGCACGCGCAAGCAGACACTTTGAGCGAGTCTCGCAGCAGGTTTGCCGGCAGCGCCGCGCGCACTAATTTCCCGGCCAGCAGAACCCCGACAATCCCCGCGCACATATATATTGGTCCGGTAATTTGCCCGATATAGCCCGCCGTCAGATTAAAGTGCCGCATCATGACCGTCGGGAACCAGGCCGTCAGCGAATAAAACAGCATAATGAGGCAGGTGTAGGCAAAATAAAAAGGCAAACAAAAACGGTTCTTCACCAGCAGTTCGTTAAGTACGACGCGGAACGCAGGCGTTCCCTTTTCCACCGACATCTGACTCGCCTGATGATTCCGCCGGGCGGGTTCACTTACGGTGAAAAAAACCAATATGGAGAGTAATATGCCGGGTAGCCCGACGATGAAAAAGACCCATTGCCAGGGATGCATTGCCGCCAGACCGGGCATATGGCCCATCTCGCGGGTTAACCACCCCAACAACATTCCACCCCCGGTGAGTGCCAGGCCGCTGCCAATATATGGGCCCAGCATAAAGATTCCGGTAGCGCGAGTTAAACGGCTGGCAATAAACATATCAGCGAACAGCGACAACACGGCCGGACTCAGAGCGGCCTCCGCAATAGCCGTTCCACCGCGCCAGATCAACAGCTCCGTATAGCTATCGGCGGTAGCGCACAACATCGTTGAACATGCCCAAATGGCCACGCACACCGCAATTAATCTTACCCGACTGGCACTGTCAACCATTCGGGAAATAATCACCCCGGCGGTGGCATAACAAAGGGTAAAAGAGAATCCCTGAAGTATACCTATCTGAATATCTGAAATGTGTAAGGTAGCTTTTAATGGCTCAACCAGAATACTCATTATTTGACGATCGAGATAGGAAAAGGCAAAGCAGGCGAGGAATAACCCAACAGGATAGGCGCATGCGCCCACCGTGGTCCCCTCTTGACTAGCGCCGGATCGAATATTCATCGGGAATGTTCTCGTAGCGAATTAATACCAGGCGGCAGGCGAAGCGATCACCGCAATACAATCACCGGCGACGACATGAGAAAACGTGCGCGTGACCATAATCTCTCCGGTCCCGGAAAAATAGTGCTCTTTTGCCGGTTCCCAGGGGGCATCGAGGTTATAGAGTCGCCCGGCAAGCTGATCCTGTTTAACGCGATCGCCAAGTTTAAAACAGGGCTCAAACACCCCTCGCCCGGCAGAGAACAGATAATGTCCGGTACCGCCTACCTTCATCAGGCGCGTCTCATTTTGTGAGGTGGCGGGGGCATGTTTCGTGACCCCTGATGCCTGTAAAACGCGTCTCAGCCCACTCTCGACAATCTGCAGATTATCCGGGTTACAGGAGGCTCCGCCCCCAAACTCACCGCAGAGAAAAAGCTTTCCGTGACGTTCCGCAGCCGCGCCGTATGTACGATCTTCTCCCAGCAGATCCATGATCATGGTCGTCGGCGCATTGAAAGCGTTAACGAGCCTGATGTAGTCGCGATGCTGGGCCGCGTTTTTCGGCAGCGCGGCTAATAACACCGGCGCATGGTTAAATGATGCACCGCCGGCATGCATATCTAAAATAATGTCGGCGATCGGAAATAATTCCGTATCAACATAATGCGCGATCATTTCCGTCAGGCTGCCGTTCCGTTTTCCGGGGAACATTCGGTTCAGGTTGCCATTATCGATAGGAGAAGTACGCGTACCCTGCTGAAATGCCGGGAAATTCAGCCCCGGAATCACAATAATTCTGCCATTAATTTTCCAGGCTGCCATTTCCTGGATAATTTTCATCAACGCGACGGGTCCTTCCAGCTCATCGCCATGGTTACCCCCGGTCATCAGGACCGTTGGACCTTCCCCTTGTTTCAGGACGGCGATCGGAACTGGAATACGCCCATAGGCGGAGGTGTTGTGCGAATAAGGCAGCATCAGCACGCCGGTTTGAAAACCCTCTTTATCAAAATCGACGGTGGCACGGATAAGCGAACGTGGTGAGGTCATCTGACACTCCTGATTCAGGTCGTTTGCGGATGGACCTCAGTATGAATTTATCTGTCGAATCAATAAAAGTACTTAATAATACCCATGGTGATGCTTTAAAAGCATCACTAAGGATAATGTAAGATATTTAATGACTCACGGAGTGAATCTAAAAAACGTTTCACCAGCGGAGAGTTATTTTCTGCCAGAAATGCGAATTTTAATGGCATCATAACACTTAGATCTGACAAACGGACTAGTCGCACCCCTACCGGAAGACGTGAAATAGTGGCGGAATTAACCAGGGCGACGCCAATACCGGCATTGACCAGCGCTAGTATTGCGGACTCTGTTTGCGCTTCCTGTACCACGTTAAGGGTAATTCCCATGCTGTGGCAGGCGGCCATAACGTGATCGTAATAGGCAGGATAGACCCGGCGGAAGGAGGTAATAAACGGTAAGTGTGCAACCCGGTGTAGCGATATGGGGTCGGGATCATCCTCACCCTGCCATGCTTTTGGCAGCGCTAAGCGAATATCGTACTGATGCAACATCTTAAACTGACACCGTTCAGACATAGAGCCAAACCCATAAACAAAACCGCCATCAAGCTCGCCCTTTTCAATCAATGCAATCTGCTCCGGCGTGTTCAACGGGATCAGTTCAAGCGTTGCCCGCGGGACAACCTGCTTAAAGTGACGCAGCGTGGAAGGTACAATCCCATCCCAGCTGCTGTTTTCCACAAATCCCAGTCGCAGATGCCCGTCAAAACCGCTGGCGATGCGCTGCGCGTGCTCAACAGACAGATCCAGTTCAGCGAGCATTTTTTTTATATCGCTATAAAACACCTCTCCCGCCTGGGTGAGAGTAAGCCCGCGAGGATGACGAATGAAGAGTTTGACTCCCACTTCACTTTCGATGTCCTGTATTTGCCGGGAAATGGCGGGCTGAGTGACGTGAAGATAATGCGAGGCCAGGCGAATGCTTTTATGCTCGGCAACGGTGGTAAAATAGCGTAAATGGCGTAGCTCCATTTTTTGCTCCAGAATAAAATTGCAGGTTCGTTGTAAGATTACAACCGATAGACATGCTTGCATTTTTTTCTGAAGCAGACCATCAGGATTAAACGAGTCTGCGTGGGTCTTCAGGATATTAACGATGGTAATAATTAACTTGTTACTTCTGTAAAACAACCTTAGCTATGTTGGACCGGGTTAGAACTCAATCAACTGTGTGAGTCTGACAGTCAGCAATGACACCTGAGGCAGCGATGATAGTTCTTTCAGAACTTGCAGGATAATTAGCTAAGATAATCAATCATTTCGTCAATAAATACCTGATACCGACTTTCATTTACCCGTGAAGGGTCGTAGAGCAAATGCATTTCCCGTGAGGGAATAGTGAAGTTCTCCAGGACAGGAACGAGTTTTTCCCTGTTGATAAGTCGCCTGAGCTCTTTTTCATAACCAATCAGCACACCAGTGCCTCTTAATGCCGCCTCAAGGATTGCTCCCCAGTCGTTAATCGCCAGACGAGAATTTACCATCACTTCAGCAGGTCCTTCAGTGCTGGCAAAAGGCCAGTAATGGGTTAATCCCGCAGACCAGGGTGCAAAAACCAGACACTCATGATGTTTCAGATCAGAAGGTTGTTCTGGATGACCGTACTTTGTCAGGTATTGAGGAGCAGCGCATGCAATAAATCGGTATGCAGGCAACGGTTTTGCCGCAAGCCGGAGTTTCTTATCAAGCTCGCCAATTCGTATCACCAGGTCAAAATCTTCTGAAGCAGGATTAATAACGTCATCAGTAAGAACAAGTTCAATACGCATTTTCGGGTAGCGCTCAAGAAATGTGCTCAAAAAATCCACCAGGACATAACGGCCGAACGTTACCGGCGCATTCAGCCGCAGCGTACCTGCAAGAACTCCGCTCGTACTGCTTGCTTCCCGGTCAGCGCTGTCGATGGCCTGTAAAATTGTTTCACAACGCCTGTAGTACAGCGAGCCTGCCGGCGTCAGGCTTTGCCTGCGCGTTGTTCGGTTAAGCAGGCGTGTTTCAAGCTGCTTCTCAAGTGTGCCGATATGGCGGGCCACCATCTGAGGCGACATACCGAGTCTGTCTGAGGCCGCGACAAAAGAGCCTGTCTGAACCACAACCACGAAGGTCCGCATTCCGGTAAGTTTATCCAGCATTCGCTACTCCTGGTTGTTTCAGAACTCAATATTGGCGAATTTTAAAAACTGCTAATACTTATTATGCTTATTTTTTGTCTCATGAACAGGACAGCGAAAACGATGCACATTTATATTGTCAGAATGGACCATCCGGACGGCACCGGGTGGAATACCTTTGTGCGCGAGCATGTGATTTATCTGAAGGGGCTGATAGAACAGGGCAAACTGTTAGCGTCCGGTCCACTCAAAAACACGCCGCTGCGGGCGGGATTTCTTATTTTCAGGGCTGAGACGCGCGATGAAGTCCAGTCCATGATCGGTGCGGACCCTTTTGCACGTGAAGGCCTTATTGCCCACCTTGATATCCAGCAATGGGACCCTCTGTTCGGGCAGTTCAGCAGTTACTCAAGCCATAATGCAACCGGGGATTTGAAGGATTTAATTGATTAACCAATTGAGTTAAGAGAAATTTCTCTTAGTCTGCCGGATGAACCACATACAGGGTATGGGGAAAAGGAACACCTGTATTCATGGCGATACATTTCCGGTATGTTCGGTAATGTATCGCCATTAACCAATTCTGGTTAGCATGGCATAACATTCAATCCATCAGGTCGCGCCATTTTACCATCCTGTCACTGAGGTCAAGCGTCTCTCCGTCGACACTGAAACGGCCATCGCCCTGATGGTGGAGCAGACGCAGTTCCTGCCATGCGCTGTCAAGCCAAATCCGCTGAACTTCCAGCACCCACAGGTTATAGCGCCGCACCTGTCGGTCATCCACCACTCTGCACTCCAGGTTAGCCAGGCATTCATCTACCAGAGGCGCACTGACCGATTGCGCGGCAATGGGCGTCAGGCCGAAACGCGCAAATTTGTCGTCTGTTTCTCCCGAGCAATTACCGATGTCCACAACGGCCTTTGCCATCCCGGCTGGCGGTACAGCCAGAACACATTCCCCGGTATCTGACAGCGCCTGATAGCTGTAATCCCAGGGGCCGATAATCACACCGACCAGCGGTGGGGCATGCTGCATCATCATGTGGAAACCTGCGGTCATCAGATTCGTCCGGCCATCTGTCCCCCTGGTGGACACCAGAATAACGGGACCAGCTTCAAGAATACGGTACGCTTTTTCCGCAGGCAGGCTGTCATGCATGAGATATCCTCCAGAAAGAAAATCAGGGACAGTGTGGTTCACATGTCCCCGGGGGTTATTACTCTTCAAAATCCGTGGCGTCTGACGCGCTTCGCCAGACATCAAGGTCCTGACTCACTGCATGCATTTTTTGTTCAGCGAGGGTGTTGGCAATCTTACCAGCAAAAAGATGCACGGGAGGGGCGTCAGCAAAGGCCGCCTGCAGTATCAGAGAAGCGACTTTATCAGGATTGCCAGCCTGTTTGCCGTCCAGACCGTTCAGATGGAGGTCCAGCGAGGCCTGAGCTTCGGTATAGTCAGCGATTGTGCGCTGGGCCACGACCAGCGTCTCTTTCGACAGGAACCCGGTGCGCACCGGTCCAGGATAAACCACTGTGGCTCTGATGTTCAGCTCGGCCAGTTCGGCCGCCAGGGTTTCGGTCAGACCAGCCAGTGCGAATTTGCTGGCGACATAGCTGCCCCAGCCCGCGTAACCGCCCTGAAAGCCCACGATCGACGCCACGTTGAAGATATGGCCACTGCGCCGCGTACGCATATGCGGCAGGGCATGGCGCAGTACATGCAGGGGAGCAAACACGTTAACATCGAAATTGCGACGCAATTCGCTGTCGGTTAATGCTTCAATGGTGCCCTGCTGGCCGTAGCCTGCGTTGTTGACCACACAGTCAATGCGCCCGAAGGCGGCAATGGTGCTGTCGATGGCTTTTTGAACGCTGGCTTCGTTCACCAGGTCCACCTCCAGCGCCAGCAGTCGCGCGTTATCGTCGCCGAATGCCTGACGCAGACTGGTCAGGGTGCGGGAGGTTGCGGCTACGACATCGCCTCGCGCCAGTAACTGGCGTGCCAGCGAAAGGCCAATACCACGAGCAGCGCCGGTGATAAACCAGACTTTTGCAGGGGAGGTTTGTTGTTGCATTGATGGAGACTCCTGTTGTTGAAAAATGAATTGCATCACTGAATGGCGACACTCATGCCACCGTCGGCCATAACCACTGCGCCGACAATGTAACTGGCCCGGTCTGACGCCAGAAAGGCGGCGACTTCTGCGATTTCATCGGGGTGGGCTGCACGGCCAACCGGCGCTTTACGACCATGCTCTGCCAGATATGCCTGCCCGTCGGGCTGGATTGTATTCGTGATGTTTGTCACCGCATCTCCGGAGCCGACTGCATTAACACGAATACCGTGAGTGATAGCTTCCAGCGCGAGTGTACGGGTTAACTGTGCAAGCGCCCCCTTGGAGGCTGCATAGGCGGCGATACCGGGAAAAGACTGATAACAGGCGTAAGAACCAATATTAACGATTGCACCCGATTTTGCCGCCATCATTGGGCGCATGGCTTCCCTTGAGAAAAGAAATGCCCCCGTGGCATTAACAGCCATGACCTGGTTCCATTCACTGAGGGTCATTTCTGCCACCGGCTGGTTGATGATGATGCCAGCGTTGTTGATTAAGACGTCGAGGCGACCGAACTGTTCTGTTGCAGTCCGCACAGCCAGTTCCGCACTGGCTTCCTGAGTCACGTCGGCGACAACGGGCACAATACCTTCACGTACAAGCGCATTGACATTATCCCCCCGGCCAACTGCGACGATACGTGCGCCCTGGCGGTGCAACAGTTCGACGGTCGCCAGGCCGATACCGCTGGCGGCACCGGTGACGATCGCAACACGGCCTGCAAAGGGCATAGCCCTGGAAAAAGAGCCTGACTCTGACATGAACACTCCTGAATAAATGAAAACATGTTTACGGTTAATGAGGACTGGCCACAGGGCGGACGATGAGTTCGCTGATATCAACGCCAGCGGGTTGTTCAATGGCATAGGCGATTGCCTGCGCCACGGGCTCCGGAGGTAAGGCGATGCGCCGGAATTCGCGCATGGCAGCCCGGGCTGTTTCGTCCGTAATATGATCGGCAAGTTCTGACTCGACCACCCCCGGGCTGACCAGCGTCACCCGGATCGCGTCGGTCTCCTGTCGCAGTCCGTCAGAAATAGCGCGCACGGCAAACTTGCTGGCGCAATAGACAGCGGCTGTGGGCGAGACCGTATACGCGCCTGTGGAGGCAATATTAATGATGTGACCATCACCCTGCTCCTGCATGATCGGCAGGACGGCGGCTATTCCGTGCAGAACGCCCCGTACATTGACATCCAGCATGCGGTTCCATTCTTCGACCTTCAACGCTGCCAGCGGTGAGAGTGGCATAACGCCAGCGTTATTTATGAGAACATCAATGCGTCCGTGCTTCTCCAGCGCCCTGGCAGCGATGCGTTGCAAATCTTCTGGTCGCGTGACGTCAATTGCCATGGCATCAACATTACCCCCCTTTGCCCGCAACTCTGTCGCCAGTGCGGTCAGCTTTTCCATACGCCTGGCACCGATAAACAAATGATGCCCCTTCCTGGAAAGATGACGGGCTGTGGCCTCACCTATACCACTACTGGCCCCGGTAAGAATGACCACTTTAGACGTTTCTGATACCACTGCTTTCATCACTCCTCCTTGCCTGTCACCGGACGGGACAGGGAATATCACGGGAATATCAAACAGGCAGATATCATAAATAGAGGGCACATACGACGACAGGCCTGACACTCTTGCATCATTGCCTAATCCTATTTTCTTTATTGATTTTTAAGCATGCAGAGAGTGAAAATATAATCATTAAATTCAATCAGAAGGTCTGCTGTATGCCAGAAAGATTGCCCTCCATATCTCAACAGTCCGAAATGGCGGCTATGATTTGCCAGCTCGCCCCACATGAAGGTCACACCCGTACGTTGCTGGATGGCGTGCGTCTGATGCGTGCTGACGGCGCACTGGGGCGTACCCCCGTGTTGTACGAACCAGGCATTGTTATTGTCTGTCAGGGGCACAAAAGAGGTTACCTGGCTGACAGGGTTTACCACTACGACCCGTTGCACTACCTGGTGCTGTCAGTACCTCTGCCATTTTCAAGCGAGACAGATGCCAGTCCGGCAGAGCCTTTGCTTGCTGTGTCCATTCGTCTGGATATGACAGCGGTGGCAGACCTGGTTATGGCTGTCGATCACCATGCCACTGCATCAGGTTCACCCGTTGGCATTGTCTCCACACCACTTGACGACACGCTGGCAGATACGACAGTTCGTCTTCTGAAGGTATTATTTTCACCACTTGAAGCGCGGGTTCTGGGGCCGGGGATTGTGCGAGAGCTGATTTTTCGTGTTCTGCTGGGTGAACAGGGCGGAGCCATTCGTGCTGCGCTGGCCTGTCATGGCAACTTTGGACGTATTGCGCGTACGTTACGGCGTATCCACCTCGATTACGCCCGGCCACTGGATGTGGCTTCACTTGCGCACGAAGCTGGCCTGAGCGTACCGGCTTTTCATGCGCATTTCAAAGCCGTTGCGGCGACTTCTCCCATCCAGTACATCAAGTCAGTGCGTCTTCATCAGGCGCGACTGATGATGATACGGGACAACGTTACTGCAGCAGGGGCAGCAGCGCGGGTCGGCTACGAAAGTGCGTCGCAGTTCAATCGGGAGTTCAAAAGACTGTTTGGTCGTAGCCCCGGAGAGGAGACGCGCAAAATGCGCACAGCATTCGCACTGATGGAACCTGCGCAACTCGAAGCAGCGACGTCGACACACTAATCTGCAACTGTCGATATTCATGCGCAAACGTTCACTGCAAACCGGACTGAGACGCCAGGACGCTAACAGTTCATGCTGATATGAAGGTTATCTGAAGAACCTGTGGGATTTTCGTTCGTAACAAAAATGTCAGCAACACCGGCAGCCAGAACCAGTATGTACCTGTACCTCTGTGAACTGCGTGGAAGACGAACGTAAAAACAGCGCAAAACCTGGTGCGAAAGCGTAAAGCAGTCGTGCCATTTATATGCTATATGCGCAGATTGCCGGGCTAACCGTCCTGCTTTCATCACCAGGTTTTCAGGCCCGTTCGAGTTACAAACCCAGCTTGTCTTTCATTTCTTTTTCTTCAATCGCCTTGGCAATAGCGTTTCTCATCACTTTCAGAATGATCCCGCTGAACATGGCCGTTAAACCGATGGTAAAGAATGCCGTAACCGCAAGGTCAATTAACCAGAATCCTGAATGAACAAGAACGGGCCTGTAAATTGCAACACCGGCAAAAACCACCCAGTGACTGAAACAATAAAAACAACTGAACAGGTAGCCTGCCATGGCATTTTTTTTGACCATCCATTCACGCAACGGGCGAAACATTTCCTGCTGCGTGACGGTGATTGAAATGCAACTGGACATCAGTGCAATGACGAGGCAGACCCATAACTGTTCTGACACATTATCGAATGACATAAAAAATACTCTCTGTATGGATTTCATGTAATAGTATAAGATACATGAAATCGCGCCACTTATGCAACAACGAAAGTTTCATAAGAAACTTCGCAGCAAACAGGATAAAAAATGAGAAAAGACCACCGGCTGTCCCGTGCATTACACGTGCTGATACATATGGATAAAATCCGCGATCCCGTTACCTCGGAAGATATAGCATTGATGATCAATACGAATCCGGTCGTGGTCAGACGCCTTTTCCAGGGGCTCAAACAGGCGGGTATCATTCATTCTGAAAAAGGGCATGGAGGTGGCTGGACACTCCAGAAACCTCTCGGAGACATCACTCTCCTTCAGGTTTTCCACGCTATTGGCAGCACTGAACTTTTTTCAATAGGCTGGGCGACTGAGCATGACAAATGCCAGATAGAGGATGCAGTTAACAATGAAATAAGTGATACGCTTGAAGAGGCGAGACGTCTGATTACAAACCGCTTTGCTGAACTTACCCTTGATAAGCTTGTGCCGGAAGTCCTTAAACATAAATAAATTCAACAGCCGGGCATCATATAATGTCCGGTTGTTGAAAGGTCATCATAAATTTTAGTCTGAAGCCTGTTCTGTTACCGGCCGTTCCTCAGGCGCGTCCGGTAAAGTGGCCGAGTGCAGTGGTTTCCCTGATATTTGTCGGGCTAACAGGTAGAACACGGGGGTCATAAACAAGCCAAAAAGGGTGACGCCAAGCATTCCAGAGAATACCGATATCCCGATAGCCTGACGCATCTCAGCGCCTGCTCCATGCGATACCATCAGGGGGATTACACCCATGATGAAAGCCAGTGAGGTCATCAGAATAGGACGCAGCCTGAGACGGCATGCTTCCTTCACTGCGTTACAGGCAGACTTACCTGAAAGCTCAAGTTCACGGGCAAATTCAACGATAAGAATGGCATTTTTAGATGCCAGCCCGACCAGGACGATAAATCCAATTTGCGTAAAGATATTATTGTCCCCATGAGTCAGCCACACCCCGGTAAGTGCAGAAAGGATACTCATTGGGACAATCATAATGACAGCCAAAGGGAGCGTAAGGCTTTCATACTGGGCAGCCAGTACCAGGAATACCAGGAATACACAGAGTGGAAAAATCCAGACGGCACTGTTGCCTGCAAGAATTTGCTGGTAGGTCAGGTCTGTCCATTCATATTCTACGCCGGGTGGAAGTGTTTTCATCGCTATACGTTCAATCTCTTCCATCGCCTGACTTGAAGAATAGCCCGGAGCAGGAGCGCCACTAAGATCGACCGCTGTAAAACCGTTATAACGGGTAACCAGCTCAGGACCGTGTGTCGGCTCAATACGGGCTATGGCAGACAGCGGAACCATATTGCCATCGGCATTTCGGGTCTGTAGTTTCAGTATATCCTCCGGGGTCGCCCTGAACTCTGCGTCAGCCTGCATTCTTACCTGATATACACGACCTATTATATTGAAATCATTTACATAATATGAGCCAAGATAGGATTGTAATGTCTCAGTGATATCACTGATGTTCACCCCAAGTTGTTTGGCGCGATTACGGTCAATATCGACATTAATTTGTGGAAAATTATTCTGGTATGTTGAAAAAAGTGGCGTCAGCACAGGTGATTTAGCTGCTTCTGCCTGAAAGCGTCGAAGTACTTCGGCCATTCCGTCATAACCGATATTTCCTCTGTCTTCAAGCTGCAATTTGAATCCCCCCAGGGAACCCAGACCCATAACGGGTGGTGCCGGGAAAACGGCCGCAAAATCTGCGCCAGGAAGTGACTGATATCTGGCATTCAGAGAGGCGGCAACATCATCTGCGCTGATGCCAGGCCGTTGCTCAAAAGGCTTGAGGAGGACAAATGTCAGACCGGAACCAGGGCTTGTGGTGGTGCCGTTTACAGACAATCCAGCATAAGAAGATGTGGAAGATACTCCTGGCTCACTTCGTGCTATTTCATTCATTTTTTCGAGTACCCGGTCTGTTCTGGACAATGATGCGCCAACAGGAAGCTGCACAAAACTGATAAGGTATTCTTTATCCTGAGCAGGGATAAACCCCCCAGGTACAGACCTGCCCAGTAACAGCGTAATTGCCAGCAGAATGCCATAAATCACCATAATCAGAATCTTGCGCTGGCCAAGCGCGCCAACACCTTTTTCATATCGCCTGGCACTACTGTTGAACAGGCGGTTGAAAACAGTAAAGAACCGTCCACAACTACGATGCATAATGCGCGTAAGCCAGTCGCTGTCTGAATCACGTGACTTCAGCAGCATGGCAGAGAGAGCCGGTGAGAGCGTAAGGGAGTTAATAGCGGAGATAATCGTTGAAACTGCTATTGTCACTGCAAACTGCTGATAAAACCTCCCGGTCAGGCCACTCATAAAAGCCAGCGGAACAAAGACGGCACTCAGCGTCAGCGCGATCGCAATAATGGGACTACTGACTTCCTGCATAGCCTTGCAGGCGGCATGATATGGCGTCATGCCTCTTTCTATGTTTCTTTCTACATTTTCAACAACAACAATGGCATCATCAACGACAATGCCAATAGCCAGGACGAGGCCAAAAAGGCTCAGGGCATTGATTGAAAACCCAAAGAGGTACAGAAATGCCATTGTGCCGGTTATCGAAACGGGAACAGCCAGCAGAGGAATGACTGAGGCTCGCCAGGTCTGGAGGAAAAGAAAAACAACCAGTACCACGAGGAGTATGGCCTCAAAAAGAGTATGAAGCACAGCCTCTATACCCGCCCTGACTGATTTGGTTGGATTGTAAACTATCTGGTAATCCAGTCCTTCAGGGAACTGTTTTTTTAGCTCCTCCATTGTGCGACTTACCTGTGAGGCAATTTCCAGAGCATTTGCGCCCGGAGACTCCTGTATGGCCAGCGCTACCGCAGGCTTTTTATCCAGGTAAGTACGCATGGCATAATTTTCAGCGGCCAGTTCAATACGGGCGACATCCTTCAATAATGTCGTTCTGGTATCCTGTCGGGCATGGAGCACAATGTTGCCAAATTCTTCAGCCGTTTTAAGCCGACCGCTGGCATTAACTGACAACTGTAACGGTGTTTCTTCTGCCATAGGGGCTGCGCCAACGCTTCCCACTGGTGACTGGGCGTTTTGTTCACGGATAGCAGAGGCGACATCTGATGTCGTCAGTCCGCGAGCAGCCATAGCATCAGGATTAAGCCAGATTCGCATCGCGTAACCACCGGGGCCCCATACTGATACCTGGCCAACTCCCTCAATACGCGAGAGCTGGTCTTTGATGTTACGTATGGCGTAATTACTGATGTAATTATCGTTATATCTGCCATCAGGCGATATCATATGAACGGCAAGTGTGATATTCGGCGAGCTTTTATTCGTTGTGACACCCAGTCGCTGGACATCTTCAGGTAACCGGGGCAGAGCCTGCGACACCCGGTTCTGCACCCATTGCTGAGCCTGATCGGGATCTGTGCCCAGTTTGAAGGTCACTGTCAGATAGAGATTGCCATCCTCATTTGAAAGTGACTGCATATACAGCATATTCTCTACGCCGTTCACAGTTTCCTCTATGGGAGCTGCAACCGTCTGTGCAATCGTGGTGGCATTGGCTCCAGGATACTGGGCATGAACGATAACGGATGGGGGGACAACCGGTGGGTATTCCGATACCGGCAGACGAAATATGGCGATAATCCCTGCCAGAATGAACAACGCAGACAGTACTCCAGCAAAAACCGGCCTGTCGATAAAGAATTTTGATACTTTCATGATGACTTATTTCCTTCCCGGGATTTTGAAGAAGGTGATTCGTCTTTGCTGACAATGACTGTTTCACCGGGACTGACCAACTGCGCCCCACCGGAAATAACTCTGTCACCCTTATTGAGGCCTTTTTTCACAACAATCAGTTCCCCCTGTCTGTTTCCCAGTTCGAGGGGGCGATATTCAACTTTGTCATTGTTTCCGACTACCAGCACATAGCGTCTGTCCTGGTCGGTGCGGATCAGTGTCTGGTCAATCATTACTGCTGTATAGGATTTGCTTGCCTGAAGTCTGACCCGGGCCTGTAAACCGGGAAGCAACCTTGATGTTGGATTATCAAGAAGTGCGCGCATCCTGATAGTGCCGGTTTCAGTACTGAGTTGATTATCCACAGAATAAAGAATGGCTTTATGTGGATAATCTTTTTCATCGGCCAGTCCTACCAGCACTTCAGGTTTGTCTTTATTTGAAAGCTTGTCGATATAATTAAGATAGGTTCGTTCATCCGCATTAAAAGCAACATACAAGGGCTCAAGAGCAACAATGGATGCAAGAACCGGACTGTCAATACCGGCTGCGACCAGATTACCGACTGTCAGTTCTGCTCTGGAAATACGGCCAGTTACCGGTGCGGTAATCCTGGTATAGCTTTCGCTGAGCCTGGCACTTTCAACCTCAGCTTCAGCAATCTCCCGGGCTGCTTTCGATTCCCGGGCGGCATTGTTCAGAACGTCATAATCGCGCTGTGAGATAGCATGGGTCCCGATAAGTTTTTTACCCCGGGACAGATCCAGCAATGCCAGGTCCTGCTTCGCTTTTGCCTGCGCGTATGCTGCACGAGCCCGGGCCAGTTCAGTCTTATACGGGGCTGGATCGATAATAAATAAAATATCGCCTTTCCTGACCAACTGACCATCCCTGAAATTAACATCCACAATCGAGCCTGTAACTTTTGAACGTACAGTGACCTCATCGGTGGCTTCCAGTTTTCCCGAGAATTCGACCCAGTCGTTTACCGTATGAACAACTGCGGACGTAGTTCGCACCGTTTTAAGGTTTGATGTCTCAAGTGCATACGCGCCGGGTATGACGCTCTGTTTTGAAAGGAACAGCCCGATGACAGCCAGTGTACCGGTTAAGCACAACATGCGACGTTTGAACGATACAGTCATAAATCAGTCCAGAAATGATTTGATTATGAAACCGGGCGTTAAGAAATTTATCGATACTTAACGCCAAACTTTTTGTCTGAGTTGCTTTATTGATACGAGGGCGCAAAAGGATCTGGCTAGCTGGTATCAAAAAGTGAACTCATGTAACCTCATATGAGTCATGAGATAGCTTATCACAAGAAACATGTAAAGTTACATGATGTTTTTGCGTGAAGAGTTTTTCTTGAAAGGTTTA